>NZ_JBKETB010000004.1:0-243555 GCF_056355835.1 Bifidobacterium sp. LH_730 | reverse complement strand
TCAACCGCAGACCACGCAAACGCCTCGGCTACCGCACGCCCCACGAAGTCCACCACTCAACCGTGTTGCACTTGCTCTGAAAATTCAAGCCCGATAGAATGACCACATGGCACAAGACAGGGGATCCGGCTCGCCGAGACTCGAACGTTTCAAGGCATTCAACCAGGCGATGAGCAAGGAGATACGCGAGCACAAAAGCACCTTCGCCGTCTATGTCGTGCTGCGAGGCCTGGTGATCGCGGCGCTGGTGCTGCAATTCCTCAACGGCAACTACGAGAACGTGCTGCTGTGTCTGCTGGTGCTGGCCCTGCTGCTGGTGCCGACCTTCGTGCAGGTGCGCTTCCGCATCGACCTGCCCTCGACGCTCGAGGTCATCATGCTGCTCTTCGTGTTCGCAGCGGAGATCCTCGGCGAGATGAACTCGTTCTACACGATCTTCCCGTTCTGGGACACGGTGTTGCACACGCTCAACGGATTCCTCGCAGCCGCGGTCGGCTTCGCGCTGGTCGACCTGCTCAACCGCTCCAGCACGCGTTTCAACCTTTCGCCGCTTTACCTATCCCTCGTGGCCTTCTGCTTCTCGATGACGATCGGCGTGCTCTGGGAGTTCTTCGAATTCTCAATGGACCAACTGCTCGGCTGGGACATGCAGAAGGACACCATAGTCCACGCGATCCACACGGTGATGCTCGATCCGACCGGCAGCCAGCAGGTCGTGACCATCGACGGCATCACCTCCACCGCCGTCAACGGGCGCGAGCTCGGGCTCGGCGGCTATCTCGACATCGGCCTGATCGACACGATGGAGGATCTGTTCGTCAATTTCATCGGTGCGTTCGTCTTCTCGATCTTCGGGTTCCTGTATGTCAAGAACCGCGGCAAGGGGCGTTTCCTCGGCCGGTTCATTCCCCGACGTCGGGAGGACGAGGAGGAATGAGTGCGGCGCAGCGCCTCCCCAGCACCGCCTCTCGTATATTCACGAATCGCAGCCCACATCTCTTCCATGCCGCCAGGCCGCAGCACTCGAGACGCAGCGAAATACGGTGACATCGCCACGTCTCGAATCGCAGCCCGAATCCGCGTCGCCCTATGCCTCGGCCAGTTCGGGCGCGCGCCGCACGGAGAAGCGGAACATCAGCGCCGCCAGTACGAAGCCGGCCACACCCACGCCCAGCAGCACCCGCATACTCTCCGAGAATCCGGTCAGATACGCCTGTGCCTCGTCCAGCCCACGGGCCATGCCGGCGGCGCTTGTCTCGGTGATCAAGGCGCTCGCGACGGCGGTGCCGATCGCGCCGGCCAACTGCTGGATGGTGTTCATCACGGCCGAGCCGTCGGCGTTCATGCGAGCCGGCAACTGGTTCAACGCATGGGTCTGGTCGGGCACGAGCACGAAGCCGGAGGCCGCCATGAACAGCGCGTAGGCGATGGCGACCACAAGCTCATGGCGTCCCGCGAACATCAGGGCCACGTCCATCACGGACACGCCGACGAATCCGCAGATGATGAACTTGGGCGGGAAATGGTTCTTCAGCGCCCCGCCAATCAGGGGCGCGCATACGGCACCGATGGCCGCGCCGGGCAGCAGCACCAGCGCCGCGACCATGCTGGTCTGGCCGAAGCCGCGCTGCAGCAGAATCGGCAGCAGGAAGTTGAGTCCCAGCACGCCGCCGGAGCTCATGATCAGAATCAGCATGCCCAGCGAGAAGCCCGGATGGGCGAACACGCGCACCTCGACCAGCGGATGCGCCATCCTCAACTGCGCCACGACGAACACGGCGAGCAGCGCGACCGAAGCGGCGAGCACGCACCAGAACCGCCAGTCGCCCTGCCATTGGGCGAAGAAGCTCACCGCCACGATGAGCCCGGCCAGCCCGGCGGCCACCAGCACCAGCGAGGGCACGGATATCCGCGCGCCCTCGCCGTCGCCGCCGGCATGGCGGATATCGGGCACGGTGGCCGCGCCAAGAGCCAGCGAAATCACCAAAAACGGCAGCATCGCATAGAAGATCCAATGCCAATCCAGATATTCCATGACCACGCCGCCGAACACCGGGCCGATGGCGGGCGCCGCGCAAGTGACGAGGCTGACCAATCCCAGCATCATACCGCGCTGTTCGAGCGGCGCTTTCTCCAGGATGATGTTGGTCAGCAACGGCAGCGATATGCCGGTGCCGAGGGCCATGACCAGACGCGCGGCCAGCAGCATCGGGAAGTTCGCGGCGAGCGCGCCGATCAGGGCGCCGGCGGCGAACACGGCGACGGCCGTGACGAACAGTCCCTTGGTCGCGAATCGCCGCACCAGGAACGGCGAGGCGGGAATCGACACGGACAACAGCAGCAGATAGCCGGTGGTCAGCCATTGCACCACGTCGGCGGAAACGGAGAACTCCCCCATCAGCGCCGAATACGCGATGTTGAGCGAGGTCTCCGACAGGATGCCGAGGAAGGTGAGGATGGCCAGGGCCACCACCACGATGATGAGCCGCGCTCCGACCGGCCGTTTGCCGGTATCTGCCATTTGGTCGGTTGTCGTTGGGGTTGCAGTGCTCACATATCCTCCCATCACACTGCGCCTCCCGATCGCATCGGGCTAAGGAGTATTGTGCAGAGGAATGTTACGCGAAATTACACACGACCGCGGCACACGAGGTCGCCGGGACCGTCATCTCGCGCGTCGCGGCACGGACGCCGGTTTGACTCGGGGAACCATAGTCCGTATGACTGTATGCGGACGGTCGCCGGCGGCGCAGCAAGCCATCATGCCTTCTGCGTATGGATGCGCGCCATCGGCAGGCATTTGCATATGGCCACGCAACAGGGTTGGCTGGATATCCGGCCGCCGCCGAATCCCCGGAGACGCATAAGGAGAGAACGCTATGAACGATGAGACCACCTATGCGCAGCGGCGCTCCGTGGAGTCAACCTGCGGCTGCGTGGATTCGACGCAAACCACCGATCCGCATCCCACCGCCAACGCAGCCGTCACCGTCACGCAGCGGCGCCTGACCGGCGAGCGCGCCGCGTTCTTCGCCGAACGCACCCACTATGACGGCGTGACCTTCGCCGACGGCGAATCGCCGCTGAAGCATGCGCGCGGGGTCGGGTTGATCGACTGCTCGTTCCAGTGGAAATACCCGCTGTGGTATGCCTCGGATGTGAACGCGCGCCGCTGCACGTGGTTCGAGATGGCGCGCGCCGGCGTGTGGTATTCACGCGATATCACGCTCGAGGACTGCGTGGTCGAGGCACCGAAGAACTTCCGCCGCTGCACCGGTCTGACGCTCACGGATGTGAGCCTTCCCAACGCCGAGGAGACACTGTGGAACTGCTCGGACGTGAGGCTCGCCAACGTGACCGCGAACGGCGACTATTTCGGCATGAACCTCGCGGACGCGGAGCTCGACCACTTCACGCTGACCGGCAATTATCCGTTCGACGGGGCGCGGAACCTCACCGTCCGCAACTCGCGGCTGCTGAGCAAGGATGCCTTCTGGAACGCCGAAAACGTGACCGTCACCGACAGCTACATCGCCGGCGAATACCTCGGATGGAACTCCAGGAACCTGACCTTCGTCAACTGCACGATCGAAAGCCTGCAGGGACTGTGCTACATCGACAACCTCGTGATGCGCGGTTGCCGGCTGCTCAACACGACGCTCGCCTTTGAGTATTCGACCGTCGACGCCGAGCTCAACGGCTCGGTCGATTCCGTGTTCAACCCGGCCTCCGGGCGCATCACCGCCGACGGTTTCGGCGAGGTGACGCTCGACCCCGCGCGCATCGATCCCGCCACCACGCTGATCTGCCGCCGCAACCGCCGGTGATTACGGTTGGGACAGGGCGTCCCACGCCCAGAATGACAATGAGGGAATAGCCTCCACTCAGAATGGCAACAATTGGGAGAGCGGTACCTGAACAGTTGGCGGATTGGGCGAACAGTTGGCGGAGCTTCCCCAATATCGCCCCACAAAATAGACGAAAACACGGGGCCACTCCTCTATGAACCCGCCAACTGTTCGCTCGATCCGCCAACTGTTTCAAAACTCGTCCACATCCCGAGTGAAGAACAAAAACACACCATTAGGATGGATGCATGACCTTTGATTTCGACGCGCCGGTGGACCGCACCGGCACCTATTCGCTCAAATGGGACGAGGCGGGCGATGCGACGCCCATGTGGGTGGCGGACATGGATTTCCAGACCGCGCCGGCCGTGCGCGAGGCGCTGGCCAGGCGCGTGGAGCATGGTGTGTTCGGCTACACCGTGGTGCCGGACGAATGGACGGATGCCTACGTCGGCTGGTGGCGCCGCCGCCACGGTCTGACCATCGAACGTGACTGGCTGATCTTCGCCACCGGCGTCGTCCCGGCGATCTCCAGCATGGTCCGGAAGCTCACCACGCCGGCCGAGAACGTGGTCATCATGACGCCGGTGTTCAATATCTTCTTCAATTCGATCCTCAACAACGGGCGGCGTGTGCTCGAATCACCGCTGCGATACACACGCGACGACGAAACCGGCGTCGCCTCCTATGAAATCGATTGGGCCGATCTCGAGGCCAAGCTCGCCGACCCTCAGACTAGTCTCATGATTCTGTGCAATCCGGCCAATCCCGCTGGCCGCATCTGGACGCACGAGGAATTGGAGTGCTTGGCCGAACTCGCATGGACGCATCATGTTACGGTGATCAGCGACGAGATCCACTGCGATCTGACCGACCCGGGAGTCGACTACGTGCCGTTCGCGGGCGTGTCGGAGCATGCGCTGATGAACTCGGTGACCTGTCTGGCCCCGACGAAGACCTTCAATATGGCTGGATTGCAGACGGCGGCCGTGTTCGCGGCCGATCCCGTGCTGCGGCACAAGGTGTGGCGCGGGCTCAACACCGATGAGGTGGCCGAGCCGAACGCCTTCGCGATGACGGCCACCATCGCCGCGTTCGAGGGCGGCGAGGAGTGGCTCGACAAGCTGCGTGCATATCTGGCAGGCAACAAGCGGTTGGTGCGTGAAATGGTCAGCGACTACCACGCACGCCCCGATGTCATCGCGGCCGACCGGCGCGTGGCCGTCACCGAATGCCAGGCCACCTACCTGCCGTTCCTGGACTGCTCGGCCATCACGCATGACACCGACGCGCTATGCGATTGGCTGGCGCGCGAGAGGAAGGTCGCCTTCTCCCCCGGCGCCGAGTTCGGCGGCAATGGCCACGACTTCCTGCGCATCAACACCGCCACCCAGCGCGCCAAGCTGCGCGATGCGATGGAACGCCTGTTGGACGGCTTGCGCGAATACAAGGAACGCTGAACAGAGCTACAGCCGGCTTCAGCTGTAACCAATCAGTCGGCGGCTGACCAGTTACAGCGGTCCGGCAGCAGCCCCGGAATTCGCGGCAGTCCGTTCCCCACTCACATATCAGCAGGGTTAGGCGCCGCCCGCCGCAACTCGGGCAGCTGGACGATGAACAGCGCGACCGCGACAACCATGGTGAGCAGGTCGGCGAGCGCCTGCGCGGCGATGACACCGTGATATCCGGCCAAGCGCGAGCCGACGAACAAGGTGAGCGCCAGCATGACGCCCTGCCGGCTGACGGCCAGCACCAGCGCGCCGAGCGCCTTGCCGGCGGACTGGAACACGCAGGTGGTCACCAGCGTGACGGCCACGCACACGCAGCTGAGCAGTTGCACGCGCAGCATGCCGGTGCCGAGCGCGATGATATGGGCGTCGGCGATGAAGAAGCGCATCAGCGCCTCGGCCGGCACAATCAGCGCGACGGTCATCACCAGCGCCAGCCCGACCTCGGCGCCGTAGGCGAAGCGCAGGATGCGTTTGAGCCGCGGGAAATTCCCCGCGCCATACGTGTATCCGAACAGCGGCTGCCCGCCGAAGGCGAAGGCCACGAGCAGCAGCACCGCAATCATGACGATCTTGAGCACGATGCCCATCGCGGCGACCGCATCGTTGCCATACGGCAGCAGAAACAGGTTGACCATGATGATGCCGAGGCTCTGCATGAGGTTCGTGATCGACGCGGGCACACCGATGGCGAGGATGCCGCGCGCCTCGGCCCCGGCGATGGCGAGGCGATGGCCGCGCAGCATCAGCCGCGGATCGATGGACAGGTTCTTGGAATGCCGCAGCAGATACCAGATGTAATACGCATCGGTGCAGATGTTGGCGATGACGGTCGCGCCCGCGGAGCCGGCCGCGCCCCAGCCGAGCACATGGATGAACAACGGGTTGAGCCCGATGTTGATGAGTGTGCCCGCCACGGAGCCGATCATCGAGGGCAGGGCGTGGCCTTCGGCGCGCAGCAGATTGTTCGGCGTCATTGAGACGATGATGAACGGCGAGCCGAGGATGATAAGCGTGTAGAACGCCGAGGCATGCTCCCAAGTATCCTGGTCGGCTCCCAACAGCGTCAGGATCGGGTCGTGCAGCGCCAGCCCGAGCACGATGACGAGCAAACCTGTGACGACGGCACCCCAGAAGCAGAAGACGCTCAGCCGCCGCCCGTCGTCGAAGCGACCTTTGCCGAAGAGCCGGGAGATGACGGAGCTGCCGCCGAGGCCGAAGATGTCGCCGAGCGCGATCATCACGGTGAACACGGGGGCGGCGAGCGCAACGCCCGCCACCATATCGTTGTTCCCCGTGTGCGCGATGAAGAAGGTGTCGACGGTGTTGTAGACGAGCGTGACGAGCATGCTCATCACAACCGGCAGCGCCAGCGTCAGATACGCCCGCGGAATCGGCGCCTTCTCGAAGAGTTCGTTATCCACGCGCCGTACTATATCGCCCGGCCCGCGACAGTTCCGGCTCAATTGGCCGAGTCCGCCGCAGGCCGGGCGATATGGCACGGCGGAAGACAGTTAGAACTGGTGGTAGGTGATTTCCGTGTGCTCGCCGGTCTCGAGCCAGTGGGCGAGGTCGTCGGCGCCGGCGAAGACGGCTTCGACGGACTGGGCGATCATGAGGTTGACGTGTCCGTCGACGTCAAGTCCTTCGAGGAAGCAATAGACGGGCTTGCCCAAGGCGTGCGCATAGCCGATTTCGAACATCGTGCCCGGATCGTCGTCGATAAGATTGGCGATGACGGCGCCCGCATCGCGGATGCCGGCGACATCCTCCTCGAAGACGGCCTTCGGCCCGACCTTGGACAGGTCCGCCGCGAAGCGCGGCTGGAACATCGTCTTGCCGTGTGCCTCGAGCACCGCCTCCAGCCGCTCCATGCTTGCGGTCTGTGCCTCGTTGAAGAACGGGCCCGCCACGTAGTAGTCGTGCTTAATGTCGGTCATATACTGCCTCCTTGCGTCCGAATGCGTTGACACGCGCCATTCTAACCGCCCGGAGGCTCTTCCTTCGCCTCCCCGAGGTTCAACGGGCCAACGACAGAAGCCTGTCAACCGGCGAAAGCGCCTGCCGTGTGGCCCAGATGGCGTCATCGACCTCGGCGTTCGCCTCGTCATCCATCGCGTGTCCGCGTTCGACCAATTCCAGTTGCCGGGCCATCGTGCGGCGTTCCTGGAGGCCGATCGGTTTGGTGAAGGCGTCGTGCCATGCGCGCACGCCTTCATCCATGCGTGTGTCGTGATTCTCTCCGTCGAACAGCACCTCGCCATACCGGTTCATGACGGTCAGACGGTCGACGGCTGGATCGGCCGCCACCTGCGCCACGGTCTCGGGCAGCGCCATGATGGTCCGGTCGTGCGCATCCAATGGCGTCCAACGCGAGGGACGACCCGCAAGACGGTCCTTGTAATATCGCTCCAGAATCGAGATCAGCGATGCCGACGGCTGCACGGCGAGCGCCACGGCATGGGTGCGCCGCCCGAGCCGTTTCGCCTTGCGCGCCTCGTCGAGCACCGTCGCAGGATTGCGCCACGTGCCCTCGATGACGATGGAATATCCCTTCGCATTGGCCTCGTCCACACTCATGCCGATCCACATGCCGCTGGCATGCGCGGTTTCAAACGGCATATCGAGCGGCGCCGCCTCGACAAGACGCGTATAGTCGGGGTGGAATTGGCGCAGATCGTCGCCGATGATCTTGACCAAATGCTCGCCCGGATGCATGGCCTCGATGCGACGCTGGCCCATCGTTTTGCCGGCGCCGGGCTGGCCGCCGAAGAACACGGTCAGGGGATGGTCGTCCGCCACCGCGTCTGCAAACACCAGAGGACGGATTTGTTCAGCAAAGATCCGCCGAATATCCGCGTCCGAGAAAGGAGGCCTCACCCCGGTGCAGGGCTTGGCTCATCTCCTTCGCGAAACGGTCCCACTTGTTCTTGAAGGCGATCTGCGCTCGCCGGTCATCCGCCTCGATGGCATCACGCTCATGCCGCATGAAAAGATTGCGCATGCGCCACTGGTCCGCGGATTGGACATCTCCATCACGACGCGCCAGATTCTCCAACGCAACCATATATCCGCCAGCCTGGGTGCCGGATTCGTAGAAGATGTCATATAACACGGTGTCGCTGACGTCATCCAGACCCTCGTCGTCGTGAGCCTGCTCATAGAACGGCATGACTTCGCGCTGTTGGCGGACGCCCCGCGCGACGTCCTCGTATTCCCGCTCCCTGAACTGCGTCGCCTGAGTCATCGTTCCTCCATCCACGCATCGATTCCCCATCCGGGACCATCGTACCTCGCGGTCGCCGGATGTGCCGTGCCGAGCGTCTCGGTCAGAACACAAGCTGAACGAGGACCATATACGTGAGCGTGCCGGCGGCGATGGAGAGCAGCATCGAACGTTTCCAGATATGCAGGCCCGCGGTGACGGCCAGCGCGATCGCCTCCGGCAGGCCGTGCGAACCGGAGAGGACATCGGTGTTCCGCAGCGAATAGACGACCAGCAGACCGGCCATCGCATAGGGCAGCACGCGGCCCAGATAGGTCACGGCGCGCGGCGGTTCCTTTGATTCGGGGAACAGCCAAAACGGCACGAAGCGGGTGAGCACGGTGCCGATGACGACGAACAGCACCGTCACGATTCCCTGCCACAGCGTCATCGTCATCGCGCCTCGCCTCCCTTCATATCGTCCAACCACGGACGCAACACAAGGAACAGCGCGAGCATCATGGCCATGGCGGGCACCATAAACCGGTCAGGACCCAGCAGGGCGAGCGCGGCGACAGACACCAGCATGCCGATCGCACCCGCCACATGGCCCGGGCGTTTCGTGCCGAGCCATTGGTCGAGGAAGATCACGACGAACAGGGCCGTCAGCACGAAGTCCAACCCCTCGGTGGAGAACGGCAGATGCGAGCCGACCAGTCCGCCAATCGTCGCGCCGGCCACCCAGTAGGTCTGGTTGAGCCAGGTGACCCACAGGTAGAACCAACCGCGGTCAATGCCCTCCGGCACCGGAGTCGACACATTGACGGCGAAGGTCTCGTCGCACATGCCATAGATCAGGAACGGCCGCTTCCATCCCAGTCCCTTGAACCGTTCCAGCATGGACAGGCCGTAGAACAGATGCCGCGCGTTGACCATAAGCGCCAGCAGCAGCGCGGCGAAGGGGTTGAACGCGGAAAGCAGGAGGTTCACTGTGACGAATTCCATCGAACCGGCGAAGATGAACAGCGCCATGCACATCGGCCACACGAAGGAGAAGCCCTTCGTGCCCATAAGGATGCCATAGGAGCCGCCGAGGAACAGGAACCCGAAGCAGATCGGCGCGGTCAGAGGCAACGCGGCCTTGAGCGCCGCCAAGCGCACGCCTGCCGTAATTCGACGGTTCCCCTCCCCTCGATCGCAGGAGAATCCCGGCGCGGCGGATGGTCCCGCCGCACCGTTCCCCGTGTTCGCTTCTTTTCGCACGCGATGATTCTAACCCCCGAACCACTGCAGCCATGCCACTCGCGGCATCACCCCATCCTATGACCGGTTATCATCGCCCGGGCACTTCGAACGCCGCATAGGTCGCCTGCCAGCTCACATATGCGTGGCAGGCGGTGACCCGCTCCGATCACATCGACCGTCGCATGAATCGGCACGGCAGTCGGCTCATCGGCCGACACGATGGCCGATGGGACACACGCCCCGCCCGACCGAACCGATGCGACGAGGCGATACAATCCTTGATAGACCTTCGCGGTTGGTAGGAGAAAGGCCGGCAGGGATGACGAAGTCTCACAAACTGAGCGCGCGGCAGCGCATGGTGATCACATTCACGTTCTTTTCCATGTTCTTTGGAGCGGGCAATCTGATCTTCCCCGCGTTCCTCGGGGCGCAGGCCGGTTCGGCCACGCTGCCTGCGGCGGCAGGATTCATCGTCTCGGCGGTGGGTCTGCCCGTGCTCGGCGTGGTCGCCGTATCGGCGGCCGGCGGCTTCGAATCGCTGGCGGGACGCGTCTCCAAGCGCTTCGCCTTCGTGCTGGGTCTGGCGATCATCCTGACGATCGGCCCGTGCTTCGCGATTCCGCGCACCGCCACGACGAGCTTCGAGATGGCCGTGGTGCCGTTCACGCCGGGCGTGCCCGCATGGGCCTCGCAGCTGGTCTACTCGCTGGTGTTCTTCGCGTTGAGCTATGTGGTGGCCCAGCATCCCGAGAAGCTCTCGAACGCACTGGGCAAGGTGATGGGGCCGCTGCTGGTGACGTTGATTGTCGTGCTGTTCGGTACCTGCCTCTTCGCCGGCCATGCCGCGTTCGCCGAGCCCTTCGGCAACTATGCCTCCGGCCAGTTGGCACGTGGCTTCCTCGACGGATACCAGACGATGGATCTGCTCGCCGCCCTCTATTTCGGCATCGTGATCTCGGCGAACGTCACGCAGCTGGGCGTGGACGACGAGACGCGCAACCGCCGCGAAACCGGTTTGGCGGGTGTGGGCACCGGCGTGCTGCTCATCGTCCTCTATTCCGCGCTGTCCTATGTGGGCGCGGCCTCGGGCGCGGACACGCGCATCGACCCGGACACCGACACCGGCGCCACGGTGCTCACGAACCTCACGCACCAATTGTTCGGTCCGGTCGGCACCGCCTTCGTGGGGCTGGTGTTCGTGATCGCCTGTTTCAACGTGTGCACGGGCCTTATCTCGACCTGCGGCACGTATTTCCTCCAGCATTTCCCGCGCGTGGCGGGCCGGCGCATGACCTACCGCGCGTGGAGCGCCGTATTCGCGGTGTTCAGCTTCATCGTCTCGAACGCGGGTCTGGCGATGATCATCAAGGTGTCGGTGCCGGTGCTTTCGGCACTCTACCCAATCGCCATCGTGCTTGTGCTGCTGGCCCTGACGCACCGGTTCCTCGGCGCCCGCTTCCCCCGCGTCTACCCATGGACCGTGACGCTGGTCGGCGTGGTCTCGGTGCTTGATTGCATCGCAAGCCTGGCAGCCGTATTCGGTCTGACGATCCCGGGGCTCACCCAGGCGCTCGTCCTGCTGCCCTTGCATGCCCAGCAGCTCGGCTGGCTGCTCCCCGCCGCCCTCGGGATTATCATCGGTATCGTCCACAGCGCAATTCGCCGATAAGGAGCAACCATGAACACCCTCGTGCTGGTATTCCATCCTGATCTCAAGGCTTCGAAGATCAACCGCCGTCTGCTGGAGGAGTTGGAGCGGCAGGACGACCCGCAGGTCACGATCCGCGACGAGTACGCCGCCTATCCCGACTACCGTGTGGATGTCGAGCATGAGCACGAGCTGCTCGAGGCCGCCGACCGCGTGATCATCCAGTTCCCGTTCTACTGGTATTCCTCCCCCGCACTGCTCAAGGCGTGGGAGGACCAGGTCATCACCTCCGGCTGGGCCTATGGCGGCGGCCGCGCCCTCAAGGGCAAGGAGCTGCGGCTGGTCGTCACCACCGGTTCGCCTGCCTCGCGCTACCAGCCCGACGGCGAATACCATCACACGATGGGGGAACTGCTGAGCCCCTTCGACCTGACCGCCTTCCGCATCGAGATGGATTGGCAGGAGCCGTTCCTCGTGCAGGGCTGCGCGACGATCGAGGATGCCGAGCTTGACGCGGCGGCGAAGGAGTATGTCCGCGTCGTCACCTCACGCTGAGATCCCCGTCAGGCCTCGTCCCATTCGGCGCGCCACGAACGTTGCATGCCGTAGGCCGAGGCCCAGAACATGTATTCGTTGCCGACGCCGGTGACGAACAGGTCGGTCAGCTCGGCCAGCCGCTCTTCGCTTTCGTCGGCCGCCAGCCGTTCGATGAAGGCGATCAGCGGCCCCGCTCCCGCGTCCCAGAACGATTGCGGGGAATACATGTCAATCCACGAGCGATAGGGATTGGTGTCAAGCCCGTCGGCATAATCGCTCGCTAGTCGCCGTCCGTAGTCGGCGTAGACCCATGCGCAGGGCAGCAGCGCCACGAGGATGTCGACGATCGGCTTCTCGTGCGCGACCGTGAGCATATTCGTGGTGTAGGCGCGGGCGAACACGGTCTGCTTGACGCCGGCCGCCTCCTCTGCACTGATGCCGAAGGATTCCAAATATCGGCGCTGCATCTCGGGTTCGTCGCGGGCGATGGCCACGCAGGCCTGCGCCAGATAGGCGCGGATGTCCGGATCCTCTGTTTTGGCGAAGCCAAGCGCATGCACCTTCGCGTAGTCGGTCAGGTAGCGGTTGTCCTGCATCAGATAGAAGGCGAATTTCTCCTGGGGCAGCGTTCCGGCGGCCAGTTCGGTGAGGAAGGGCTGGCGGTAGCCGTCCTCCCAGATGCGGTCGGCGGCCGCGCGCATGCGCCGCGCGAAGGGCGGCAGATGGTCGGGCGTGACGGGGCCGAAGCCGGCCAGCACGGCGGACGTGGTGGATGCGGATGCGCTGATATCGGATGCGTTGTCGCTCATAATGTCTCCCTACGATGGTGTCAGCCAACAGGTTCCAAGGGTCAGGCCTTGCCTATCTCAACCCGTTCGACGGGTTCCCCTGCATTGCGTTCCCCAGTATCGCCCGCACCACGGACACGCATACATCCAGAGACGGCATTCCCGAGTGGGCGTCGAGCCGCAGGCTTCACACGTCACAAGCCCGGCCTTGGGAATAATCCCAAGACGCACCTCGCCCATGTATCGGGCTCACTCGGGCCAGAGCCCGTTCTTGGCGTTGGCGCGCCGGTATTCGCCCGGCGTCATGCCGGCGTGCTCCTTGAACACCTTGGTGAAGTGGCTTTGCGAACGATAGGCGAGGATCCGCGCGATCTCGGCGATCGAATACTTCGAGTACCGCAGCATGTTCTCGGCCGCCTCCATGCGTTTGGCCGTCACATAGCGGGAGATGGGCGTGCCGACCTCGCGTGCGAACAGCTCCGACAGATACGTGGGGTTGAGATGCACATGCTCGGCGAGGATCGCCACGGTGAGCCGCTCGTGCAGATGGTAGTGGATGTAGTCGAGGCAGGCGGCGACGGCCTCCGATTGGATGTCGGAGCCGTTGAGGTCGGTCATCGCCCACGTGAAGAAGGTCATCATATCGGTGTGCATGCGCGCCACTTGCTCGACGCTGTCGCACCGGTCGACGTCCTGGATGAATAGGTCGGAGGCGTTGTAGGCGTCCTCCTCGTCCATCCCACCTTCGATGGCGAAGCGTGTGGCGAGCGTGATCGAGGTGATGAACAGGTATTTCGCGTTGCGCAGCGGATCGTCGCACAGATGCCCGTAGGTGCCGGAGTTCCACAACCGCACGCTTTCGCCGATTGCCGCCACGTCGCCGGCCTTCATCAGCTCGTATTGCTTCATTTCCTCGACATAGCGATGGTGCCGCACGCGGTCCTCGCGCGCGATGAAGTCAAGATATCCGAGCTTCGCCTCGTCCACCACCGCCATGGCTCACCATCCCTACTTGCGATTCCGTCGGGACATACGGACCATCATACAAACCGTTTCCCCGTGGAAAGCGCGTCCGGCATCACACAAGCTGCCGGGTGCGCTGCAGCAACGAGACCATGTATATCGGCAGATATGTCACATCGCCGTCCCGCTCGACGTTGGTTTCGGCGAAGACGATTCCCCCATCGATGCCATATCCGGACATGGCAAGGGCCTTGTCCAATGCTGCATGACTATGGAAACGGCTTCCCGATTTGATTTCGAGCACTCGGATCCGACCATCCGCGTCCTCGATGAGGAAATCCAGCTCGCCGACCTTCTTGCCTGTGAAGTAATACGGCACGAATCCATGGGCGACGAGTTCCTGCGCCACGACGTTCTCGTAGACCCCTCCGAAATTCATGCGGTCGTGCGAGACCGAGGATTGCCCCGGCTGCGCCCCCAGACCGTCGAGGATGCCTAGAGTGGCACGTTTCTCATAGGTGCCGGTCAGCAAGCCGACATCGGAATAGAACAGCTTGAGCAGGCGGCGCTCCTCCGCGGCGCGCAACGGGCCTTTCGGCTCGTCCACGTTATACACGGGCAGTGCCACATTCGCCCGAGACAGCCACAGGAACTCATCTTGCACCTGGCTGAATCGATGGACGTCGGCGATGTCGCCGACCTTGAAACGGCGCGTGGGATTGTTCAATTGCCCGGGGATCATCCGATAGATCTCCTGAATCACCAAGCGTCGGTCCCGGGGAGCGTATTGCGTGATGTCTCGATTATAGAATCTGCGGATATCGGCTTGGATCGTCCGGACATTGTCGACGGCATTGTCCCGCACGAACGCGGACACAGCTGCCGGCATGCCCCCGACCAGCAGATACCGATGGAACAACGCCGAAAGCCGCTCATGCAGGAAATCCGGCACCGGCCCCTCATGCGCGAAGCAATCGCGCAGCATATCGAAAGCCTGGCCGCTCAGCCCGTTTGCCCAACAGAATTCCTCGAAATCCATCGGATACATCATCAGCTCGGACATGTAGCCGACCGGATATGAGCGCACGTTTTCCAGCTCAACGCCAAGTAAGGAACCCGAAAGGGCGTAGTCGTATTGTCCGCGATCGACGAGGGCTTTGATATAGGTCACGATATTCGGACATTCCTGCACCTCGTCGAGGAACACCAGCGTTTGCCCCGGCTCCATCGTCCCGTCAGCGGCGATGGAAATGCGAAGAGCGAGGTCATCCGCGCTACGGGCAGCCAGAAAGGATTCACGCGTCACGTCATCGGTGGCGAGATTGAATTCGACGACATGACGGTATTCGTTTGCACCGAATTCACGGATGAGATAGGTTTTGCCGATTTGGCGCGCCCCGGTCACCAATATCGCTTGCTTGGTCTTGCCGTTCTTCCATGACAACAGATCAGCGTATGCCTTGCGTCTCATCACGCCTCCCCCGAACTCACGCGTTTTCCTATTTCAGAATATCGGAGTTCGCCATTTATTGCAATTTCATTTTTAATGCTGAAAGCATTAATTTATATTTCAAAATGGCTGATATAAACACTTATTGACAAGTTAATCGCTGCCGCCATCTTTTTCGCACCGTTTGTGAATGCATCGAGGCATACGAACCTTCGCCCAACGCCAAAGGCCGCCGCCGGGAGATTCCGGCGGCGGCCATGCGATGAGCGGGACGACCGACGACTCACTTCACGTCGGGGTCGTCCTTGTCGATGGTGCCGGTGGCCTTGCCGATGGCCTTGAGACCGTGGTAGGCGACGAGCACGACGATCGTGCCGATGGCGATGCCGTTGAACTGCACGTCGCCGATGGCGAACGCGAAGTTGGCGATGCCGATGATCATGACGATCGCGGCGACCATCACGTTGACCGGTTTGTCGAAGTTGACCTTGTTCTCCACCCAGATGCGGATGCCGATCATGCCGATCATGCCGTAGAGCAGCGTGGTCACGCCGCCGAGCACGCCGGAGGGGATCGTGTTGATAATCGCACCGAACTTAGGACATAGCGAAAGCAGCAGCGCGAAGCCGGCCGCACACCAGTAGGCGGCGGTCGAATAGACCTTCGTGGCGGCCATCACGCCGATGTTCTCGCCGTAGGTGGTGGTGCCGGAGCCGCCGCCGAAGCCAGCGATCGCGGTGCCCATGCCGTCGGCGAACAGGGCGGTGCCCATCTGGTCGTCGTAGTCGCGGCCGGTCATCTGGGCCACGGACTTGACATGGCCGACGTTCTCGGCGACGAGCACAAGCACGACGGGGATGAACATCGGCAGGATCGAGAAGTCGACGGAAGGCGTGTGGAACTTCGGCAGGCCCACCCACGCGGCCTCGCCGATCGCGGAGAAGTCGACCTGACCGCGCGCGCAGGCATAGGCATATCCGACGAGCACGCCGAGCAGGATGTTGAGGCGGCCGATCAACCCGCGGAACAGCACGGCGATGAGCAGCACGGCCAGCAGGGTCACGATGGCGGTGTCGGGAGCGGACTGGAAGTTGGTCCACACATTCGGCGCGAGGTTGAAGCCGATGATCGCCACGATGGCGCCGTTGACGACCGGCGGCATGATGATGTCGATCCACTTGGCGCCGGCGTAGTGCACGATCACGCCGATCAGAGCGAGCAGCAGACCGGTGACCATGATGCCGAACGAGGCGACCGCGATGCCCTTGTTCGCGGTGGTCACGGCCGTGATCGGCGCGATGAAGCCGAACGAGGAGCCGAGGTAGCTCGGCAGCACGTTCTTGTTGATGAGCAGGAACAGGGCGGTCGACAACGCGGTGAAGAACAGCGTGGTCGAGGGGTCGAAGCCGGTCAGGATCGGCACGAGGAACGTCGCGCCGAACATGGCGATGACATGCTGCGCGCCGATGCCGGCGGTGCGGCCCCAGCTCAGGCGTTCGTCGGGTTCGACGACCTCGCCGGGAGCGAGCGTCTTGCCGTCGCCGTGCAGCGCCCAGGTGAATAGGTTGCGGTTGGATGTGGCCATGTGAAACTCCTTGGCTCTTCTCTCGCGGGGCGCGCACCTCTTGTGCTCCCCGTTCGAAGAACCATTCTAGTCTCCACTAGGTTTCGGCCGTTTCTCTCCCTCCGTCGGCCCTACGGGCCGCCACCTCCCTCGTCAGAGGGAGGATGAAACGTGTTCACCGCCCGTGATAGTCGGCCAGATGCGGGTCGACGGCGTGGACGACGTCGACGAGGTCGCCGTTGGAGAGAATCGGGCGGGAGAATTCGCGCCACGGAGAGACCTGGACCTCCCATTTGCCGGTGGCCTCATTGAGCACGGGGCGCGCGGTCTGCTCCCACCGCAAACGCTTGTAGGTGCGCCCGGTGTCCGGGTCGCGCCGCGAATAATGCAGGCACGAGCAGTTCGTGATCTTCCACTCCGGCGAGTCGGCGCGGTGCATGAACTCCTCGTCGGAGATGTCCTCCAAGGTGAGCATCAGCGCGAGCATGAAGTCCTCATGGCTGACCATGACCACGGACTCGCCATCGGCCCGACGGTTCAACGAGGTCAGCAGGTTATGCACGCGGTCCTCGGCCACGTCGGCGATCGATTCGCCCGCCGGCGGGCGCCAGTAGAGCGGATCGGTCGCTTTGAACAACCAGTTGCGCCCGTAGTTCGCCTTGAACTCGGCCTTGGTGATCGTGTTGATCTCGCCCCACGAGCGCTCGCGCAGCACGCGCGTCTCCTCCCAGCGCGCCTTGGGCAGCGCCATCGTCGCGGCCGTCTCGCGCGTGCGCACATAGGGCGAGACCAGATACCGGTCGAAGAGCTGCTGCTGGGAGACAAGCCAGCGGCCGATGCAATCCGCCTGCTTGCGCCCGGTGCCTGTGAGCCTCCACGAGCGGTCCGGCACCGTCACATTGTCCTGGGTGTAGAGGGAATCGTCCCCCTGCTCCCCCGCCGAGATGATGACGTTCGCCTCCGACTCGCCGTGTCGGATGACATATAGATCCAATGGCATTCCCATATTCATTTCCTCCTTTGTCTTCGTATCCTCATACACCGCCGTGCCGCGGCGTCAACGCCCGCCATCCCAAGGTTTCTCCGGCGCCGTTCGCGCCCCATCGCCACCCTTGCGCGGGCCTCGCATCGCCTTCAGCCTACACCAGTATTCCGCCGGTGGCGAACCCGTCGAATTGACTTCGCCCCGTCGCCGGCGTAGGGTTGCCCGCGGCCCAGCGACGAAAGGTGGTGGTTTCATGAGCGTTTACGACAGTATGAGCGACGCCTATCACCAATCCTCGGGGACCGCTCGCTAATCCGGTTGGATTCACGTCATATTGGTGTCAGGGGTTGGCATATTCCCTATGCTGACGGACCTGCCCATGCGACGGTCACATTGCGGCGCTGCATCCATATGCGTCGCGTCATCCCGTTGAATTGATCATCGATTCGGACGAATCTCTTCACCCATGCCAGACGAGCCCACCCTTATGCAAGGCAAGCGTCGCCTCGGCAATCCTTCACCTCTTGGAACCCACCCGGGCGAAGCCATGCCCGGCGCAAAGGAATGAAGACAGTAAGGATCGTCACCATGACTTTCAAACTCCCCCGGAGGGCCGTGCAGATGGTCACCGGGCCGACGGGCTCCGGCTCGTCGCCCGCGGCCACCCGTGCGGCGCTCGCCAAGACCAAGTCCGGCACCAGCGACCTGGCCTACGAACGCAGCATTGACGAACGCATGTCCTACGCGCTCAAGACCCCCATGCCCACGGGTCTCAAGTCCGGCGAAATCGAGAAGCGGCGCGAGCGATACGGCCGCAACACCGTCGTCCACAAGAAGAAGGACCCGCTGATCCTGCGGCTGGCGCGCGCCTTCCTCAACCCGTTCACCGTCATTTTGATCGGCCTGGCGATCGTCTCGCTGATCACCGACGTGATCCTGGCCGCGCCCGGCGACGAGGACCCGAAGACCGTCATCGTGATCACCGTGATGGTCATCATCGCCGGCACGCTGCGCTTCGTGCAGGAGACCAGGTCGAACAACGCGGCCGAAAAGCTCACCGCCATGGTGACCAACACCTGCGCCGTGATTCGCGACCGCGAGGAGCGGGAGATTCCGATCGAAGAGGTCGTGGTCGGCGACATCGTGCGCCTGGCCGCCGGCGACATGATCCCGGCCGATATGCGGATCCTCAACTCCAAGGACCTGTTCGTCTCCCAGTCCTCGCTGACCGGCGAAAGCGAGCCGATCGAGAAGTATCCGATCAAGCCGCGCTCCGAGGAGGACCGCCAGGCCTATGACGCGCCCACCGACAAGCCGTGCATGGCCTTCATGGGCTCCAATGTGGTCTCCGGATCGGGCCTCGGCACCGTGGTGTCGGTCGGCGGCGACTCGCTGTTCGGCGAGCTGGCCAAGCATCTGACCGGAAAGACCGAGAAGACCAGCTTCGACATTGGCCTGAACAAGGTGTCGTGGGTGTTCATCAAGTTCATCTGCGTGATGGTGCCGGTGATCTTCGTGGTCAACGGCCTGACCAAGCACGACTGGGTCGAGGCCGCGTTCTTCGGCCTGTCCGTGGCCGTGGGCGTCACCCCGGAGATGCTGCCGACGATCGTGACCGCATGTCTGGCCAAGGGCGCGGTGACGCTCTCCCGGCAGAAGGTCATCGTCAAGAACCTCAACTCGATCCAGAACCTCGGCGCCATCGACGTGCTGTGCACCGACAAGACCGGAACCCTGACGCAGGACAAGGTCGTGCTCGAGCAGCATCTCGATGTCAACGGACGCGAGGATTCGCGCGTGCTGCGCCACGGCTTCCTCAACAGCTACTTCCAGACGGGCTTGAAGAACCTCATGGATCTGGCGATCATCGAGCGCACGCACGAGCTGGCCGGCGAGGACCCGGCGCTGGCGGACCTCGAGACCCGATACACGAAGGTCGACGAGATCCCCTTCGACTTCGAGCGCCGTCGCATGTCGGTGGTCGTGGCCGACAAGTCCGGCAAGACCCAGATGATCACCAAGGGCGCGATCGAGGAGATGCTGACCGTCTCCAGCTTCGTGGACCTGGGCGACCGCGTGGTCGAGCTGACCGATGAGATGCGCCGCAAGGTGCTTGAGCGGGTCGACGACCTGAACGACGACGGCATGCGTGTGCTCGGCGTCGCGCAGAAGACCAACCCCTCCCCCGTCGGCCAGTTCGGTGTCAAGGACGAGTGCGAGATGGTGTTGATCGGCTACCTCGCCTTCCTCGATCCGCCGAAGGAATCCACTGCGGACGCGCTGCGCGCGCTGAACAACTACGGCGTGGACGTCAAGATCCTCACCGGTGACAACGAGCGCGTCGCCAAGTGCGTGTGCCGTCAGGTGGGGCTCAAGGTGGACGACGACAACGTCGTGCTCGGCTCCACGATCGAAGGCTGGGATGACGAGCATCTGCTTGCCAAGGTCGAGTCGATCACCGTGTTCGCCAAGCTTTCGCCGATGCAGAAGACCCGCGTGGTCAAGGCGCTGCGCGAGCGTGGCCACACCGTCGGCTTCATGGGCGACGGCATCAACGACGCGGCCGCCATGCGCGCCGCCGATGTGGGCATCTCCGTGGACACGGCCGTGGACATCGCCAAGGAATCCGCCGACGTGATCCTCCTGGAGAAGGACCTCATGGTCCTCGAGCAGGGCATCGTCGAGGGCCGGCGCATCTACACGAATATGGTCAAGTACATCAAGATGACCGCCTCCTCGAACTTCGGCAACATGTTCTCTGTGGTGGTGGCCTCCGCGTTCCTGCCGTATCTGCCGATGCAGCCGCTGCAGATCCTCATGCTCAACCTGATCTACGACATCTCCTGTATCACGATGCCCTGGGACAATGTGGACGACGAATTCCTCCGCCGCCCGCGCCCATGGGACGCCAACGGCCTGGCGCGGTTCATGATCTGGATCGGACCGACCTCCTCGGTGTTCGACATCACGACCTATCTGCTCATGTATTTCATCATCTGCCCGCAGATGCTGGGCGCGGGATACACCGAGCTCGATCCGGCCGGCCAGGCGATGTTCGCGATCATCGCGCAGTCCGGTTGGTTCGTCGAGTCGATGTGGTCGCAGTCGATGGTGATCCACATGCTGCGCACGCGCAAGATCCCGTTCATCCAGTCGCGCGCGGCGGCGCCGCTGATGACGACCACGTTCATTGGATGCTTCCTGATCACGTGGCTGCCGTTCTCGCCGCTCAACGGCATGCTCAACATGCATCCGATCACGCCGATCTACTTCGCGTGGCTGGCGCTGACGATCCTGCTCTACCTCATGCTCGCGCAGACCTTCAAGACGATCTACTGCAAGCGCTACGGCACCCTGCTATAGATCCTCCGCAACATAAAGACTTCCGCCCGACCTCAGCCGGGCGGAACACCCGCGCGGCCCGCCGGCCTCCTTCCCTTCCGGCGGGCCGCGCACTCATCCGTATGCGGGGCCGTTTGTATGCGGCTCCGCCCTCCCCACGAAAGGGAACGATATGGTCACCACGCTCTCCCTGACCACCGGCGTCACGATCCTCTTCCGCATCGCTGCCGCCGCACTGCTCGGCGCGCTGATCGGTTTGGAACGGCAGTGGCGCGCCCGCGCCGCCGGCATCCGCACCAACACGCTTGTCGCGCTCGGCTCGGCCCTGTTCGCCGTCATGGGCGCCTATGCCTTCGCCGGCGGGGACCCGACGCGCGTGGCCGCGCAGGTCGCCTCCGGCATCGGTTTCCTCGGCGCGGGCGTCATCATGAAGCAGGGCGCGTCGATCTCCGGCATCAACACCGCCGCGACCCTGTGGGCGTCGGCCGCGGTGGGGCTGTTGGCCGGCTCGGGACTGATCGGCGTGGCGGCCGCCGGCACCGCCCTCATCATGGGCGCGAACACCGTGCTGCGCCCGGTCAGCCGCCGTCTCGACCGCCGGCTGCGCGCCCGCGGACGCGAGTCGGACGGCATGGAATACACCTTCGAGGTCAAATGCGCGCGGGAGCACGAGGTGGCCGTGCGCGCCATCGTCTTCGACGCCGTGCACCACCCCGGGTTCTCGGTGCGTTCGATCGGCGCCACCGACGCGCCCGATGACATCGTGCTCATCACCGCGATCATCGACACGGCCTCGCGCGACGATGCGAAGATCGAGCAGTCGCTGGCCGTGATCGTGCCCACGCCCGAGGTGCTCGGCGTGCGCTGGAGCGCCGAGCATATCTCGATGATGGACTGACTTCTCCCTTTTCTCGTGCCAGCGACGACAGAGGTACGAGAAAAGGGAGAAAACCATGCCCTCGTTTCTCCCTTTTCTCGTGGTTATATCGTCCCTAGCACGAGAAAGGGGAGAAAGCACATGGCTTTCTCCCCTTTTCGTCTGTCGGTTTGCGATATCAGAAGAACAGGAACGCGATCCCGACGCCGAAGAACATGAGCAGCACGGAGGCGATGAAGCTCGCCGCGAAGGCCGGCATGCCCTTGGCCACGATGGCCTTGAAGTTCACGTTGATGCCGAGCGCGGCCATGGCCATGCCGAGCACGATGTAGGCGATGTCGACGAGCGTGGGCGCGATGGCGTTGAGGAACGGCACGTAGGTGCCGAGCACGGAAGCGGCGATGAAGCCGAGCATGAACCACGGGAAGGCGACCTTGCGCTTGCCGGTCGTCTTGACGGTGGACTTGGTCTTGTCCCACCACACGGCGATGATGATCGCCGCGAAGACGAGCATGAGCACGCGCGACAGCTTCATGATGGTGGCCATGTTGAGGGCCGTGTCGCCGAACGCGCCGCCGACGGCGACCGCGTGGGCGATCTCATGCAGGGTGGCGCCGGCGGCGATGCCCTGCTGGGCCGGGGTCATGCCGAACAGCGGGAAGATCGCGATCTCCAGTAGCGCGAAGATCGTGCCCATGATGGCCACGGTGGCGACGGCCATGACCACGTAGTCCTCCTTCTCCTCGCGTCGATCCTCGTCGACGGTGATGGAGCCGGACAGTCCCATGACGGCGGCCGCACCGCAGATGCCGGTGCCGCCGGCCGTGAGGATCGCGAGCATCGGGTCGACCTTGAACGCGCGGGCGATGGCGTAGGTGACGACGATCACGAGGGTCACGACCACGGCCGCGATGGGCAGGCATTTGATGCCCTGGGTGAAGAGCACCTGCAGGTTGAGCTTGAAGCCGAGCAGGATGATGCCGAGGCGCAGCAGTTTGTTGGAGATGAGGCCGGCCGCGTCCTTGACACCGGCGCGGCGCTTGTCATTGGAACCGACATAGGCCCCGCGGATCGGGAACTGGATCACCATGCCGATGAGCAGCGCGATGATCAGCGCGCCGAGCAGGGAGAAGCCCGGGAACTGCTTGAGCCACGATCCGATGAACGAGGCGAGAAGCGTCAGGACGGCGATGAACAACATATCGGTGGTCGCGATGCGGTGCCACCATTTCATGCAGAATTCCTTCATGCTTACGTATTCAACGCTTTATTTTGACATCGGTCAAATAGGACATTTCAATGAATAATATCGATTATTCCGATGATATATCCCCTGTTATTCCGAGGAGCGTCCCCTCTCCTGTCATCCTGAGTGGAGCGCGCCTCCTACTTGTCATCCTGAGCGGAGCACGAAGCGCGGAGTCGAAGGATCTCACCCACATACCAATCAGAGATCCTTCGACTCGTTTCGCTCGCCCAGGACGACGGGGACCTTCAATCCCCGCGCATGGCCTCCACGGCGCGGTCGACCGCCGCACGCTGGCCTGCGGTGAGACCGGAACGGGGCACCAGGGCATAGAACCGGCGCACGAATTCGTCGCCGAGGCCGCGGAAGGGCACGCCGTCGGGCACCGCGGAACGCGAGATGACGGACTGCCCCAATCCGGAGGCGAGCGAGGCGACGATGGCGGCGTTGCTGGCAACATGCATCGTGCGCTCCGGCACCTCGCCGACGGATTTGAAATACAGGTCGGTGTAATAGCGCACGCCGGAGCCGGATTCGCGCACCAGCCACACGCCGTCGGGGTCGCCGGCCAACACCAGACGATCCTCGCATAGCGTGACCCGCTGCACCGAACCGGAGACGATCGGCTTTTCGACGACGCCCAGCTGCACCGCTTTCAAGCCCACCTGTTCGAGGATCGCGTCGGAGTTCATGGCCGAGGCCGTGACCTCGAGACGGTCGAGCGAGCCGGACAGCGCCTTCATCGCGCGCGGCAGCAGCACGGCCGCGGCGGTGTGCGAGAAGAGCACGGCGAAGCGTTCGCGATGCGTCTCAAGACGGGTGATATGCTCCTGCGCGTCGCGCCACACGTCGCCGATCCGCGTGGCCGCGGCATAGAGCACGTGCCCGGCTTCGGTGGGCGTCACATCGCTTTTGGCATGCCGGTCGAACAGGGGCGCGCCGACCATGCGCTCCAATTGCGCAATACGCGAGGACACCGTCGATTGCGAGACCTTGAGCTCGTCGGCGGCGATGGTGAACTGGCCGGTCTCATAGACCGCGACCAAGGTCTCCAACAGATCGAACATGGTTCCCGCTTTCTCAGCCGATATGCACCGGAGTGCCGTCGGGAAGCTGCTCATAGAGCCAGCGCGCGTCGGCGATGCTCAGCCTCACGCAGCCATGCGAGGCGGGCTGGCCCAGCTTGGCGCCCTCCTCGGGCAGATACTCCCCCGGCGTCTCGGTGGTGGGCACGGAATGGAACAGGTAGGTGTTGTCGAGGAAATTCACCCAATAGTCGGCGCCCATGCCTTCGTCGGGATTATAGAAATGCTCTCCGCGGCCGTCCACGACGAAATCGCCGCGCGGCGTGCTGTCGTCGAGCCCGCTGCTGGCGATCATCACATACACATCCGCGCCGGCGGAGCGCACATGTACCTTCTGCGCGGCGAGGTCGACGACCACGGACAGATCGGGCAGTGTCGTCAGATCCGGCTGGTTGCCGCCGGTCGGCTCGCGCCACAGGCTTTCCGGATCGGTCTGCGGTTCGGATTCGGATTGGGACTGAGGCTGATCGTCAGCGTTATCGGCTGCATCGGAGCGCTTATCGGTTTCCTTGGCATCGGCCGGACGCTTGGTTCTCTCAGCATGCGCCTCCGTCGACTGCGCCGCCACGATATCACGGCGCATATCGGAGATCTCGCGCATCGCATGGAACGACGACACGACGGACAGCACCGACACCGCCAGCACAACGGCCAGCACGACCTTCGTTTTCGCCGGCAGGCGCTTCCAGAACGCTAGGACACGACCAGCGAAACGGCGCAGCGTGGCCGCCGCGCCATCTTCTTTCGTTTGCCATGTGCTATGTTTCATCTTCCCATTCCATCGTCGCTGTCCGACATTCTATGCCCGGGAGCGTCACCGACGATTGCGCAATGAGCAAACGCTTGGGCCGCGCCCTCGGTTGCCTCGCCTATATCGACCGCCCTCTCCCGGGATGAAATATCCGGAGTTGCATCAGCCCTTGAACAGACTGGAGATATGATCCGACAAACCGCCGAGCAGATTGTCCGCCACGCCCTCCTGCAACTGGCCAAGCACATCGCCGGAGCCTAGTGTCTCGCTGACGGTATCGCCGATGCCTTGCATCGCGCCACCGGCTTGTTCCATCACGTCGCCGGCCTGCGGAAGGATGTCGCCCGCATGATCGCGCACATACTCGACCGTCTCACCGGCGCCGCCGGAAACCGTTCCGATCATCTCGTCCACCTGCGGCAGCACCTCGCCAAGATGCTCCTGCGCCAACTCACCGGCACCGGAGAACAAATCCCCAACGGCCCCACGCGCAAAATCGAACAATCCCATTCGCTCTCCCCTTCGCCTTAGCTACGTAATCGTTCGATTACCACGATAATGCATGGATAAGGCAGAGAAGCCGTTTTCCTGCAATCATGTTGCGGTGCAGCGCCAGCGGATCGGCGCGACGGCCTCCAGGAACCATTCGTCATGGCTGACCACGACCAGCGCGCCCGCATAGGAGGACAGCGTGTTGGCGAGCGCCTGCTTGGAATGCAGGTCGAGATGGTTGGTCGGCTCGTCCATGATGATGAGCTGCGGTCGATCGATTGACCCGAGGCATAGCAGGAGTTTGCGCAGTTCGCCCGGCGAAGGATTGCCGCCGGCGAGCAGCTTGTCGGGATCGGCGTTGAGCTGAGCGTATGCGCTGAGCACCGTGGCGCGCCGTTCGTCCGTCAGGGCATGCAGTCGATTCATCGCGCTGGCGGCGTCCATATCGCTGGTGTTTTGGGGAATGTACAGATATGACAGCCTCTCCGAATGCTGCTGAGTCTCGTCGTATTCCAGTGCCTTAATCAGGCGCCGTATCAATGTGGTTTTCCCGCTGCCGTTCGGTCCACTGATGCCGATGTGGTCGCGCGGGCCGACGCTCAGCATATCGGGTTGGTCCGCGATGGCCCGGCCGTTGGGGATACGTGCTAATTCCCTGCGGGAGCTTGGCGCGACGCCCAACCAAACGACGCCATCATAGCGTTTCGCCGCTTCGCCAAGATTCGCGAGTCTATCGGTGGCGACGGCGATGCGTCCATCAAGTTGCGCGCTTGCTTGCGCAGCAGCAGTGCCTATCGCCGGTTTCAGGTTTTTCAGAGCCTTGCGGGCGTCGATATCCTTGATATCGATGCGCATCCCCTGCTGTTTGCGCATATCCAGCTCGCGTGCGCGCTGCGCCCGCTCCTGTTTGATTTGTTGCATGCGTCGCAGCTCCTTGCGGGCGGACTGCATGGCAGCCGCATCGGCGTTCTGATTGGCATGCATCTGCTGGGCGGCCTGGGAATATCCGCCCTGATACGTGTTCGCCACCGTGATATTGCGCCCGCGCATATGCCTGCGCTCCAGCATCACGCACCGCGAGCAGGTCTCGTCAATCAGTTCGACGTCATGGGAGATCACGATGCCCACGCCGTCGAACCGGCGCATCGCCTGCGTTATGACTTGGCGCGTCGCACCATCCACATGATTGGTCGGCTCGTCCAGCACCAGCACGTCGGGATCGCCGGCCAGAGCGCAGGCGATCTGCAATCGTTTGACTTCGCCTCCGGAAAGCGTGGCGTAACGGTATGCCCAATCATCGCCGATGCCCAGCGCGTTGCGTATGGCAATCGTTTCACTGGTCCAATCCGCGGCGAAATCATCCAGATTCTCCGGGATGACATCGGTCTGCTGCGGGCAGTAGGCGACGGTCAGTCTCCGTGGGCTCGGCGAAACCGTTCCCGAAGCGGGCGCAAGCAAACCGCAGGCCAGCTTGGCCAACGTGGTCTTGCCGATGCCATTGTCTCCCAGCATCGCGGTCCAGCCAGCCGCGAATGTCACGCTCAGATGTTCGAACAGCGGTTCCGGTGCGTTCGGATGACGGTAGGAAATATCGGTCAGCGTCAATACCTGACTCATACAAACCTCTTTCGATAAGGCGCATTGATCAATCGCAACTCATCGGAAATGCGGCGGAATGTGCCGTTCAAATCAAGCCCACGCACAGAAGGCAATCCTCATATGCTGACGCCAAAAACGCACCTATCGATGGATTTCATCACGTCGAACATTGCGACCGGCAGAACGGACGGATACGCGCGACAATGCGCCGGACACGCGGAATCTCTCCCCATGCAATCCGCCACCGCTCACATCACCAATGTTCTATAGCCTTCCCTCTTGGAATCGCCTTGGCATATCAGGTGTTCCCCGTCAGATTCAAGGAGACTTTACCACAGAAGTCAATAAAAGGCCGATCTCACTTATCGAAATGAAATTCCGAACCAAACAAATTGGTCCATAGTCTTAGAATCTCATCAATATTCTGCTCAATGACGAATTGAAGCTGACGAATGGTTCGCTTTGGCAATCTTCCATGATTATGGGAAAAAACGGCATGCCCATCGGTCGTAATGACGAAACGCGCCAGATCCAAATCATGACCCCGCCTTACATGGACATGAACGCCATGATCGATATCCAAAGCCGAGAAATACACGGTATAGCCGCCGAGGCTGAACACCTCAGGCACTGGCATATTCCCGGTCGATGGCACGAAGACCGTTCACCATTGGCGAGATTTTCTCGAAATAGCGCTTGAGAAACGACCTGCCCGCGTCCGTGAATGTCGAGGACAATACATTGCCCTCGTTATCCAGCGTCGCCTTGCGATTGAATCCAATCTCAGTGATGGTGATGGTGTCGTCATCCCACTCGGTCCTAATGCCATCCTGAATAAACACATTGTCCGCAGCAGTCATCGCACACCATCTTTCCCATCACAGTGGCTTCTTGATATACACCCATTGTAGTAGGCCAAGGCAGGAGGTCAGTCGTTCATACATTTGTCTCTCGGCGTAATGTCGCTGTGGGGGGGGATTATACAGGGCCAAGGGGATGAGAAATACTATGGATAAACGATCCACTGTGGTTCTGTTCGTGGCGCAAGGTCTGAGCCTTGCCGCGATGAGCGTCGATCTGACGGTCACCGCGCTCGTGGGAAGCGAGCTGGCGCCATTCGCATGGATGGCGACGATACCTATCGCCCTGATCGCGTTGGGGACGGTGTTCGCCAACACGTTTGTCAACCGGCTCATCGCCCGCATCGGGCATAAGCATGTGTTCGAGGCCGGAGCGGCCATCGCCATATGCGGCGGAATCAGCTCGTTCTGCGCGGTATGGTTCCACAATTTCCCGCTTCTGTGCGTCGGCACATTCGCGGTCGGCATCTACCAGGCGGCCTCCAACTACTACCGATACGCGGCAGCCGATCTCAACCCCAACAAGAAGGACCGGGCCGTGTCCGTGGTGCTGTCCGCCGGTATCATCGCCGCGATCGTCGGCCCGCTGTTGGCGACATGGGCCGAGGGCCTGTTCCCCATCCACTACGCCGGTTCCTATCTCATTGTCAGCATCCTCGGCGTGCTCGCCTTGGCGACGGTGGCGCTGTTCCCCGCAAACCAGCGCATCGGACGCGCAGGACAGTCTGTCTCTCCGGCGCAAAAGATCGGTCTATTTGATCTCCTGCGCCGCCCGCGTTTCCTGCTCGGCATCTGCCTGGGGTTCACCGTGTGCTGCGCCATGACCATGATCATGGCCGGCGCCCCGCTGATGATGGAGCATGTGCTGCACGAATCCGACGGCACACGCATGCAGGCCATGCAACTGCATATGCTCGGCATGTATCTGCCCATGGCATTGATACCGTTGCTGAACTCCAAAACGCGCCGTCATGCCGTCTTCGTCTTCGTTGCTCTGGGCCTGGGACTTACCAGCTGTCTGCTGGGCCTGGGACAGAACGCACCATTCGTCGCGATGGCACTGCTTGGCATCGCCGTTGCCTGGGCGCTCGGCTACAACGAGGGCACGGTGCTGCTGGTCAGCTCGTATTCCGCAGACGAAGTGGCATCGGCCAGAGGCAAAGGCGAGTTCTTTCTCGTATGCGGACAGGTCATCGGCAGTCTGCTGGCCGGCTCCCTCATCGAGTTCCTCGGATGGCGCGCGATGTTGGCGATGCTGATTTTGCTGTTCGCGCTGACGGCCGGCATCGCCATCAAGAGCAGGAAGGCCATCGCATAGGCAGCAGGGACCGACGGTGCCGACGCGCGAGAATATCCCCCGATTACTTGCGAC
The DNA here is from genome assembly GCF_056355835.1 of Bifidobacterium sp. LH_730. Taxonomy (NCBI): domain Bacteria; kingdom Bacillati; phylum Actinomycetota; class Actinomycetes; order Bifidobacteriales; family Bifidobacteriaceae; genus Bifidobacterium; species Bifidobacterium sp. LH_730. The sequence continues at coordinate 214,190 of NZ_JBKETB010000004.1, read as the reverse complement.
TGGAAAGGCGTCCTTCGGCAGCAATGGTCGGATTGTAATCGTCCTTGTCTTGTCTGAATAACTTCGATTCATTGATGCCGTTTTTTATCGCGGACTTGATGACGAAATACAGAACCGCCGCAATAATTGCGATAACGATGCCGTAGTATACGAGACCGTTGATCGTCCCCAGCACTGCACCCATTGCACCCCTCCCCTACATTGGTTTTAGAGTAAGTCTAACCACGCATCCGGCAACGTGCAATATCGAAAGAGGCTTCAAACGGCATATTGCAATGCCCGGCGCAACATATCTGTTGAAAAGCGCATGCTAGCGCACCAGACTGCATACCGCACACCGCATATCCGTCACTTACACGCAACTGCCGCCCGTCCGCACGGATCTGTTCCGTGTTTGCATGAAACTCCGCTGGGGTTGTTCGGAACTGCGGCCTGTTTGTATGGATCTCTGCCGGGTTTGTTACGCCAGATATCACAAACCCAGCAGAGATCCATACGAATCCACCGGAGTTTCGAACGAACCTTGCGGGGTTCCGAACAGACCCAGAGGAGTTGCACTCAACCAAGTCCCATTGACAGTGACGACGTCGTCATCACCGCATATCAATCCACCGCAATAGGCAGCCCTGGGCTTCGCGCTGTCTACAGGCCGTTCCGTTTCCGCGCAGAGCTGTTCGCCAAGAGCCCGACGACCACATTGACCAAGAGCGCAAGGATGAGGGTGACCGCCAACGCAATCACCATCCCCGATGCCATGTTATTGACACTCTTTGTCAACCATCCACCGGCAAGAATCTCAAAAGCGACGAGGAACAATGCAACCGCGTCGAAGAGGAATAGCGGCGCATATTGCTTATGTATCCGTTCCCACGTGTCCTCGGACGACATGACGGCCCGCGTTTTGATGCCCACCGCGTTCTGCAGAGGCAGCGTTCCGTTCTTCGCATCACGATATATCCCGGCAAACACCACGCCGATAATCACAGCCACCAACGCCTCGATAATGAGCATATGGCGATTGTATCGCCCCGGAATACCCCCCCCGTGGATTGACACGGCCCTCGCTAAAGTCACGACACCATGCGGCTTGGGGCGTGACATTGCGTGAACAGGTATATGCCGATTGGCAGAGTGAGCACGCCGCCAATGATGAATACCCATTGGATGTCGATTGCATCCGCCATCGGGGCGAAGAACAACATGCCCACTGGCATGCCGAAACTGCCGAGCATATTGTCCACGCCAAACACGCGCCCGATCATCTTCGGATCGGATTCGGTTTGGATGATCGTGCGATATGGCCCGACGAATAACGCCGAGGCGATGCCGAAGAACACATCAACGAACAGGAACATGAGCAACGTGGGAGCAAGTCCCATCGCCAACACGGCAAGTCCCACCACGGTGATTCCCACGGCGCATATACGTATATGACCGCGTCCGACATGCGACCCCAATGCGGATGTCAGCAATCCGCCCAACACCATGCCAGCGCTCCAGCACAATTCGTTTGCGGCGAGCTTATCGGTGGCGCTGGTCAGCGTGACGAAGCCTAGGTCGAGACTTTCGTTGGCATATACCCGCGCAACAAGCAGCAGGGTCAGATTCGTCGGAGCGACGGCGAATACGCAGGTCAACGCATTGGCCAAGACCACCGCACGAATACGACGTTGGCGCATCACATAGCCGAATCCGGCTTTGAGATCAGCGAACGTTCGGCGCACATTAGCTGCCAAGGACGCGCCATCGTTGTCCTGACGGCTGCTTTCGGCAGAGTGGCGAGAAATCCGGCCAACGACAGCCTTGACCGGCACATGGATCAACGAGACAAAACCCACGCCGATCATCGCCGTGACCACATCCAGCAACAGAATCGTCCACAGCGGCATGGCATTGATCAACATTGCGGCCAATGCAGGCGCCACGATCATATTCGCGGAATTAATCACGCCATAGATGGAGTTGACGCGCAGCAGTTTCCTCTCGGGAGTGATGTCCGGTATGAACGACTGCACCGCCGGCATTTGCACACCACCTCCCACCGAACGAACGAACAGCACCGCGAAAATGAAGCCAAGACCAGCCCAGTTGAAGGCGAAACCGACGGCAAGCAGCGCGGTGATGCCGGCGATGATGATGTCGGGTAGCATGATCAGCACCCGACGACTGTAGCGATCAGCCCATGAACCGCCGAGAATCGAAACCGCTGCCCCAGGCACCACGCCGAATAGCGTGGCAAGCAGCATGGAAGAACCGGTTCGGGTCTGCAACACGATCCACCACCAGATGGCATATTGCACGATATTGGAGCCGAGCAGTGAGCATGTCTGGCCGACGAGTAATAGCCCGACTTGGCCCCGCCAACCGTTTTCAGGCATGGCAGGGCCATGGATATAAGACAACATGAGGTGTTTTCCTTGACCTATAAGCGGATATGACAATATGCCGGCGACAATGCCGGAATCGTCACGCTTCGGCAGGACGGAAATCAAAGCCGCTGATCAGCAGCATGCATCTGCAATACATAATTCCGTTATCGTATGTGCGCTCTCATATCAGCGGCGCTTGTATTTCATCACGCGGACGCTCGGCTACCTCGGCGTCTGTTCCATATCTGTATGCCGCTATTGATCTCTCTGTACGACTAAACACTGGACATTTGCAGCAGAAACATTATCACGTGCGAAAACGAAAACGGCATGTTCCCAGCGTTTCGGCAATAGGAATCGCTGGAACTGCACCATCGTCGAAGGGGCATTACTTGCCCCTAGGCGAGGCCCAGCACCGTCATGAGTTGTTCATCCACTTGAGACATGATGTCACCCGGCATGACGCCGACACGCTCGCCCAGCAACCCGCGTTCCACGGTGACGATTTTGTCCGTCATCACATAACTCGTTTTGTTCAGCCCGTTGCCTGCATCAGGTTCGACACGCACCCGCGTGGCGATATCCGATGAGTCATAGGAAGTCAGCAGACAGGTGATGACGGAGTCGAAACGGGTCACGCTGTCGCTCTGTATAATCACCACCGGCCGGGGTTTGCTTGCGTAGCCGCTGGCACGAATGGTCCAGATCTCACCGCGCTTCATCAAGCATCCTCAAAGCCATATCAGACGCGAACGCCGCGGCATCGCGCTCATTATCGAACGGCTCGGCATCCTTGGACAGACGAACCTCATAGGGGAACCCCTTGGCATCGTTGAACATCGCCACGAACATGCGCAACGCATCCGAAGGCGTGGTTCCTAAACGCTTCGTGACATCACGAAACATCTCCGCTTGAGCATCATCCACTCGTGTGGCCAACTGCACACTCATCATGCCCTCCAATCAATGTCACTATATATTAATTGACAGCATTTTATAACACTTCGGTATGCTTTGCTATCAAACAACGATTTTTACGTCGAGCCGACGCCACATATCCAATGATGTACCCGACCACAGCCGTGACAAGCGTGGCGCCGAACAGGCTCATTGCAGCGACAACATCCATATCACCCACAATGTAGGCGGCAAGACCGAAATGAGCGCCCAACGCCACAGATAAAACCCAAAGTCCGCGACCTTTCATTCTTCCCAGCAGAAAACCGATGAACAGCATCAGCGCCGGAACGACCACCTGCATATAGACGCCGAAGAGAAAGGCATCCGGAAATACCCACCGGCGAAAAACCACGACACCATAAATCACCAGAAGCGCGATGCTAACGAAAAATCCATACCGACGCGCGAATGACAATCCCCTCTGTTCCATGTCGACCTCCTTATCGGCATGCGAAGTACGTGCAATTACCAGTCTGTCATAAACTCATGTACAAGCGCTGCGAGAGAACAGAGACATACTCATGTGCATACGGATTCCTCATGCTTTCTCGTCTCGATAACCGTCCTCGCGCATCCTTCAATCGGACAAAATGGACCACGTGACATACTCGGCGCATACATGCAGGCAAGCTGACACGCACGCGGCACTCGGAGCACGAACCCATGAGCTAGACCATCCCGCGCATAAAACAGATGGGTCATCCCCCACGTGAGAGATGACCCATCCATGTCAAACTATGCGGTATTTTCCGCCCGCAAATCATGTCGCACGCCCAGCGCGCCGCCATAAAAATGCGACGACGAAAACCCTTCGACTACTTGCCCTTGCTGACGTTGAATTTAAACTACGGTATGTTTCCTAAAACCCAGTCGCCAGTATGCCTTTTCGTCGCTTCGAATAAGTGAAGTCACCTTAAGGGCACCTCATTTATCTTTGCCATTTCAGGTTAAGGCATTGCCGGGATATGCTGCCGAAACGCAAAGAACGCCCCTCGCTCTGTGGCATAGCGCCGCGGAGCGAGGGGCATGATATCGGGATTCTCGATTACTTCTTGGTTGCGGTGATTTCGGCAACAACCTTAGTCGCGATGGCGTCGATCTGTGCATCGGTGAGTTCGATGCGCGCCGCCGGTTTGGCCGGGGTGCCCATGTCTCCGTCGTCCTGGCCTATGAGGCGCTTGAGGGCGAGCATGGTCCGGTAGATGCGGCTGCCGTTCCACTTGCGGTCGTCGGCGTCGGACCGGTATTCCTTGAGGATGGCGTTTGCCGCCTGGTCGGTTCCTTGGACGCGGTCGCGCATCGCGGTGCCGTTCTGATTGAAATTCCACACCGCTTCCGCGATTTCCTGTGCGCTTGGCATGTTTTCTCCATTCCACCGCAGGTAGCAGTCCCACGGATAGTTGTAGTAATGGCTGATGTTGGTCTCCCCGCCGGTCTGGTCTCCCGGGTTGCCGGAGATGGTGTTGTATTCGCTGATGCTGGCCTGCGCCAAAAGTCCGCCGCCGAGGTAGACGGCGACGTGCATGGAGTCGTTGAGCAGGACGTCGCCGCGCTGCGGATTCCCGTCGCATGGCAGGCGGATCCAGCCCCTTGATGTGAGGTTGGCGCTGAGGTTGCCGGTGTAGCCGGCGGTTCCGGTGTCGAATCCGGCTTCCTGGAGGCAGTGGATCACCAGCGAGCTGCAGTCGCAGTTTCCTCCGGCCGGGTCGAAGTGCCATCGGTCGTATTGGCTGTAGCCCATGTTGGCGTCGCGGCACCAGTAGACCATGCGCGAGCAGAGCGTTTCGATGCCAGCCATGCGCTTATCCTTCCACCGTTCCGTCCACCGGTGTAGCCGTCGTCTTGGGCGTGTCCGTTCCCTGTCGCTGGGCGATGCTGCCGTTTTTCAGCCCGTCCGTGAGTCGCTGGCCGGCAAGCGCGGCTGAGGTGACGTTGTTGTTGCGCCACCACGCATAGATGCTGGAGATGACTGCGATCACTCCGGTGATTGCCGCCGACACCTCGTCCGTGGTGAATGGCAGTTGGGATACGCCGGCCAGCGTCAGGCCGGTCTGGGCGACGCTGAACAGCTGGACGAGCAGCAGCGCGATGGCCTTGGTGCGTTCCACGCCCAGTCCCGGAATGGTGGTGGAAGCCGCCGCGTGGTCGGCCTTGCCTTTGGTGTTTGCCATGACATATTCCTTTCCTGGCAATAAAAAAGCCACCCGGTCGGGTGGCTGAAATCCTATGTGTCCTTATTCCTGCGGTTCGCCCGCGTGGGCTTCGATCAGCTCGTCGCGGTAGTGCTTGCCGACTCCGTTGCCTCCGAGCGCCGCGTATGCCTGGTAGGCGTTTTCCGCCCTTGTTTTCACGTCTGTGCTGACTGGCAGCCCCTGCTCCACCGTTTCGGCGTGCAGGCGGGCGATCTTGTCGAACAGCAGCGCCTTCATGCCGCCCTCGATGATCTCCTGTCGCTTGCGTAGTTCCGCCAATTGCGGATCCGGTTTGCGTCTGGCGTCCATGTGTTTGATGAACTGCACGATGATCGTGCCTCCGACTCCGCCGGTGCCGAGGATCGAGGTGAGTATGAGCGCCCAGACGGGCAGTGTTTCCGTCATATGGTTCTTCTCCTTGTCAGGTGATCTGCTTTGTCAAATTCCAGTACAGTGCGTCCATGCTGCGCTGCGTGCGTCTGCCGTCGCAATGGTCGAGGCCTCCGCGCCAAGACCAGTACGACGTGTCGAACGATTTGAACGGTATGGCGCCGGACTGAACCATGCGGGCGAGTTTCTTGAGCTTCCGTCGCTCCCTCGTGATGCCGGCGCGGCATGGCTTCACGACTATCCTGCCGGTCGGCGATATGCTCCACTTCTTCTTCAGCCAGGTGAATCCCCTGCTGAGTTTGACGATCTTGGTCTTCCTTCGGTTGAGCGTCAATCCGAGGTCGTCGGAGAGTTGTTCAATGCAGTCGAGCGCGTCCATTAGCACGTGCTTGTCGTCGCTGACGGCATACGTGTCGTCCATATAGCGGCCAGTGGCTTCGACTCCGCTGCATTCCTCCAGCCAATGATCGATGCGCCCCGGATAGCTCACCGCGAACAATTGGTTGGGTTCGCTGCCCAATCCAAGCCCCGCGTCGCCCGGCTCGCGCTCCACGAGCTGGCGCACGAGGCCCAGCACCCTCCGGTCGGGTATGAGCCGTTCGGCGTGCGCGAGCACTCCAGCGTGCGGGATGCTGCCGAAATAGTCGGCATAGTCGACGAGCAGGATCCAGCCTTCGCGCCCATACCTGCGGTAATGGCGCGACAGTTGGTGCTTGAGCCTATCGATGGCGTACTGCGTGCCGCGCCCGCGCATATTCGCGGAATTTCCAGTGGTGAACGTCGGAAGGTAGACGGGCAGCAGCGTGCGGGCCACCGCCTTCTGTATGACTCGCTCGGAGAACCGTGCGGCGGCTATGTGCCGCAGCTTGCCACGCTCCCACAGATCGAAGCATCGCAGCGGCTGCGTGAATTTCTCTCCGGCCAAGAGTTTGCGTCTTGCCTCCATGACGTTCGGCAGTCGTTTGAGCATGTAGCGTTGCACGCTGGTCTTCCATGAGACTCCGCTGGCCGCGTGGAACGCCGCGTCCTCCAGCACGTTCATGTCGACCACATGCTCCAGAGTGCAAGCCTGCGCGCGCTTCAATCGGTTGGCGGCGCGTTTCTCGTCGCGCCTGCGCCTTCTCGCCCTGCGGCGATCCTCGTTGCTCATGGATTACAAGAGTATTAGGCGCTCGGCACGGCTCTGACGTGCTGCCTGTCAGCCGCATAGCCGGACGGCATGAACCGTGGCGGGCAGCCGGAGCCACGACATGCACGTTAGCGTCCGCCGCCGGCGTCCGAGCGCATATTCACGCGAGGCTTATCGCCCGCGACGGTCAACGGCCCCTTCAAAACAATCCCGCTGCTTTCGCTTTCGCTACTCGGTCTGGGGAATGCGCATGGGCGCACTGTTTGAATCAGGGGACGGCCGCGCCGCCAGACCAGGACGCATTGTTGTTGTTGAGCGTACCGTCGGTGTTGACGTTGCAGGCATTCGTCGAGTTGCCGGAGTTGGCAGACCTGTCGGCCGTTAACCGAGCTTCGACGCTACCACCTTCGCCTGACGCAGCTGGTTGCGCAGCATCACCTTCATGCGCTCGCAGTCGGCGATGACGCTTTCCAACCGGTTCGCGTCCGCGCCGATGCCGCATTCGCGGATCAGCTGCAAGTCCATTATCAGGTCGTCGCAGCAGCCCACGGCTTCGAGGAAATGCCGCTTACGCTCCCATAGGCGTTGTTCGTCCGATGGGTAGAAGTCGCTGGCGTGGGTGATGTGCTGGACGAGTCTCTTCGCGTCCTGCACGGTGGGCAGCGCGATGGTGAAGCGATAGGATTTCGGCACGATTCTCTCGGATCCCATCAGACGGATCATCTGGATCTGGATCCGCCGCGCGAGGTCGTAGTATCCGAGCTTGGATTCGCCCCGGTTCCGTTTCAAAACTCCGCTCATCGTTTCAAGCATCACCCCCCCCCGCGACGATTTGTCAAATCGGAAATTTGTGTGTCAAAATTCGCTCGCCCTTACGGGCGAGAGGGTGGCGCACGCCGGAGGCGTGCGCCGGTGCTCGGCCTTCAGCCGAGCGTGAAGCAGGGGACGGCCGCGCCGCCAGACCAGGACGCATTGTAGTCGTTGAGCGTACCGTCGGTGCCGACGCCGCAGGCACCCGCCGAGGAGCCGGAGCGGGCAGACCTGAGCCACCAGTATGCGTTCTCGCTGCCGACCTGCCTGACGCGGTCGGACTGGTTCTTGAACAGCACGGAGAGGAAGTGGTTAGGCTCCCTGGTGCCCTGCGCTATCGAGGATTCGCCGGAGTATCCCTTGTTGTTGCCGACTTCGAAGTTGCTCAGCGAGAACACCTTGCACTTCAAGTCCTGCCGCTGGTTGTTGTAGTTCCACCACGGGATCGTGACTTCGAGGATGCTGCTGCGCGTGGTGGCGGGCAGCGCGTTGTAGAACGTGCCCTGCTCCCACGAGTGCAGCGAGCTGGAACCGTAGTCTGCTGTGCCCGACGTGGCGAACGCCATCTTGGTCGGCCAGCATTTCGTCGGCACCATGAGCGCATGATGCTTCGTGTTGGTCGGACTCAGATACTGGTCGAAGCTGGCGATCTCGTAGCGCATGCTGTTATTGGACACGGTGATGTCCATGTAGTCGCCGATGAACAGTGCGCTGAAGTCGTTCGCCTTCGCGCAGGCGCTGATGATCTCCGACGGAGTGGATCCCATGCCCTCGAACGGGAACCAGCCCTCCAACGGCTGGAAGCTCTCGGAGGGAACCTTGCCCTTGTAGGTGCCGGCATTGACTTCCTTCTGGCGCGCGGCAGTCCACGCGGCCTTCTCTTCGTCGCTCGGCCCGGTCTGGATCGCGGTGAACGCGGTGGAGGCGGTCACGGTCGGGTCGGAGACGCTTGCCGCGCGGATCGTGCCTTCGCCGCCCTTCACGTAGGTGACGGTGTACGTGTGCCTGTTGCCATCGGTCGCCTTCTTGGCGACGGTCGCCAGCTTCGTGTCGGAGCTGGTCACGTTCAGACTCAGATCGGTCGCGTTTGCGGGCAGCACGGTGAACACGATGTCGGCAGTGGTCTTCGTATCGCCGCTGATCGTCGGCTTGTCCACCGTTATCGATGTCACCGGAATGCGCACCGTGACAGTGATCGCAGCCGTCTTGCTTGGGTCGGCCTTCGAAGCGATGGTGATAGTCGCGTTCCCGCCCTGTTCCGGTGATTGAGCCGCAGTCGCGATCCAATCGTCTCCGGAAGTGCGGGATACGGTCACAAGACTTTCGTTGGAGCTGGTCACCGTATATCGCTTGTTCGTGGCATCTTCCGGCGAAACGGTGACTTTGAACGCACCGCTTTCGCCGGTCTTCAGTGTCATCTCGGTTTTGTCCACGGAAATGCCGGTAACCGCAACAGGTGGTTTGAAACTTCCGAGAACCGTTGGAATCATTGACATGGCCTATGCCTCCTTCAGAATGATGATTCTTGTTGAAAATGCTTCGCCCGGAGCGGCAGAGCAGGTAGCCCTCACACTTCCATCCGGGACTGATTGATTGTCCAAATGGTCGGAGAACACGGGGTTGGCCTGCGCGTATGCCTGAACGTTGTCCCATGTGGATACGGGTGCGATCTGGTTCAATGCGCCGAGTCCTTGGACTGCCTTGGTGGCGTTCCACAGGCCCTCCGCGTCCTGCGTGAAGTCGTCGGGATCCCAGTTGACGGTGAGATCCTTTGCCGACTGGGCCCCCTCCAGTTGGCCCTGCGCGTTGACCTTGATGGTCTTGCCGTCCACGCTCACGCCCACGCCGTCGGTGGTGGAGGTGATGCCTCCGTTGTCCTTCGGCCTGACGTTGATGCGCGCGGGCTGGTCTCCGGACTGCGGATCGATGCGCAGGCTGCCGCCGATGTTGACGTCCACCCTGCCGTCGGTGACGGTGGTTGCGTTGCCCGATGTGACGTTGGCGTCGGTGCCGTCACTTCCCCTTGGCACGGTCAGGTTCAGGGCCACGTCGCCGTTCTCGTCGGTGACGGGATCGACGATCACATTCGTGCCGGGTTCGCCCGTGGTGGTGGTGCCGGCGGTGAATCTTGGCGTGTGGGCCTTGATGCCGTCGACCCAGAACGCGAGCGTTCGGTCGGTCGGGGTGCCGCCAGCGTCCACGCCTGCGGTGGGCGTGGTGTTCTCGGCGGTTCCGACGCGGAACGTGACTCCGCTGATAGCTGCGGTGTTCTCGCCTCGGTCGCCGGTGACCAGTCCAGCGTCGATGACCCATTTATTGCCTTCGCGGCGCGGCGTGAACGTCGGATTGGATCCCGGCGGCAGCTTGCTGATGGTTCCCGGTTCCACGTCGAAGTTCTCGGCCGCGCTGGTCGCCTCGGCGGCGGCTGCCGCAGCTGCGTTCTGCGAAACCTTCGCAGCGTCAGCGCTCGCAGCGGCGGCGGTCGCAGAAGCATCCGCAGCGTTCTTCGATTCGGTCGCCGACGTTGCCGACTGCGTCGCAGTTGTTGCGCTGCTCGCGGCGTTCGAAGCGGAAGTGGCGGCATTGTCGGAGTCTTCGCCTGCCTGCACCGCGCTGGCGGCGGCCTGTGACGCGGATTCGGCTGCTGCTGTCTGCGAGGCCTTCGCAGCGTCAGCGCTCGCGGCTGCTGCGGTCGCGCTGTTGGCCGCGTTGGTTTCGCTGGTCTTCGCGTTCGTCTCGCTCGTGGCCGCGGCGGTGGCTGAGGCGGTTGCCTCGTTCACCAGTTCCTCGGCGGTTTCCTTCGCCTGATTGGCGATCTGCACGGCCTGCTCGGCGGTTTCCTTCGCCTGCGTGGCGGTCGCGTCGGCTTCCTGCGAGTTCTTCAGAGCGTCGTGCAGTTCCTTCAACGGATCGAGGATTTCAGGTGCCGCCGCGTTGATGACGGCCTTTTCCACGATCACGTCGATGTTGCTGGAGCAGATCACGTCGCCGTTCGCCTTGGTGATCTCCAACCCGGCGACGCTCGTTCGCGCGCCCTTGAGCAGCAAATGTCGTGGCACCGCCACAGACCATGCGGCAGTCGTATGCGTTTCGTCGAACTGATAGCTCTCCAAAGTCATCGTCTCGATGCCGCCGCCCGACGTTGGCGAAGACGGGGCGATGTTCCACAACAAGCGCGCAATCATGCCTGTGCCGTCGAGCGGCTTGCCCTTGTCGGTGACGATGATGCGGATTCGCCTGCCGTTGATATCACCGGCGTTGAGACGGATCGGCGGCACGATGTCGTTCGCCGTGTCGAAGAACACGTCGAGCGTACTGAAATCATCAAGAGATTCAGCCATGTCTATTCCTTACTTTCAGCTGTTTCGTTTATTGCTTCACTAGCCGCTTTCGATGAGACTGTGGTGATTTCAGAACCGTCAATATATAGCGCTCCGGCTTTGGGGCCAGTGGCTAGATGATGTCCACCGGCCCAGTCAATGCTCATACCGGCGGAACCGACGCTGAATCCCCAGTTTTGGTCATTTTTCAGGCTGATTCCTCCCGAGCCTATGGACAAATTTCCATATTGCTCAGACCTGAAACTCAGACCTCCGGATCCCATTTCCAAGTAAGCATTTGACCCTTTGTCTCTAAGGGCAATGCCTCCATCGGAGAGGATTATTTCCGCGTCAGCGGTTTCAAGCACCATGCTCTGATATGAGCCAGATCCCGAGCATGTGATGGTTGCGAATGCGCTGGAACTGTTGACGTTATTGTAAAAACCAACCACGGCTCCAGTTCCGGTGCCTGTAATCTTGACTCCCTGCCCATTCAAAGCAGTACTGAAGGTCGAGCCTTCCACCGTGCTGTTTTTCACGTCAAAGTTGCTTCCATGAATATTGGTTGCAGTCAGATCATCAATGGTTCCATTACTGATGGTCGCGCCATCAATGGTTGCGTTGTCTATAGTCGCATTGTCGATTGTCGCTCCATCGACTTCTATATCGCGCGTTCTGAAAATACCTTGGGAGAGGTTCCAAGAGTTGTTGTTCTTTGCATCATGTATGACGCCATTTTCGAAGTTGACTTCCCCTGTATCAAGGTTGATCCATGTTGACCCTCCCCTGAGTATCCCCGTGACGAGCATCTCTGCGGCGAATCCAGCGCCGGTTCCGATTGCCTTCCAATCCCATTCGCCGTTCGACTGCTTGCTGTTCGCTATTCTGAGGAATCCACCACCGAGTTGAATTACAGCAGTTGGGTTGTCGTCGATAGCACGGTCGTAGATGAATATGCCTTGGTTCGGCGTGAAATACGTCCAACCTCCGGAAACATTCATCTGCGAGTTCAGGCCGGCGAGCACTCCGCCGATGAACGACGGCTCCAAGTTCGCCGCCGCATCCCACCGGTCGCTCGACGAGATGAGATCCGTCACCGTGTCCTGGATACGCTTGTTGGTGACGCTGAACGGTTCGATGATGTTGCCCAGGGTGATCTGCGTGTCGGTCGTGTCGAGCAGATTCATGTCGATTTCCACGACGCGGCCTTCCACGCGGATGTCGGTCGGCTGGTCGACGAGCTGCACGCTGTCGCCCAACGCGATGCCCTGCACGTCGAGGCCTGCCGTGGCGAACGCGATGACGCTGGCCTCATACGTGACCTTCGGCTCCTTGACCTTGTCCAGGTAGGCCTTGGTTTCGTCGAGCAGCTGCTGCTTGTCCTCGCAGTCGGAGTTCACGTAGTAGGCTTCCACCGGTTGGCGCACGCCATCAGCGTCGGGCACTCCCCAGCGTGCGGTGGCCTGCGTGTCCTCCACGTAGTCCTTGCCGTTGTTGATGTCCTCGAACGTGAGTTTGCGTTCGTATCCGTCCTTGTCGTTGTTCTCCGCGTCGGTCTTCTCCAAGCCCTTGCCGCGTCCGTGGATTCGTGTGAACACGAGTCCGGCGCTGTAGGTGCGTTCGATGTCGACGAGATCCGCCGCATACTCGAACCGGCGCAATACGCCGGCCGCCCGCCCCTGACGCTTGAGCAGCGAAACGGTGCGCTTGGAGATACGGTCGTCCGTGGTCTCGTATGACACCACGGCCTCAAGGCCGAACTCGCCGCAGGTGTCCTCTATGGCCTGCAGCGAGTTCGTGTCGTAGAAGCTCAGGTCTGCCGTGCCACTGCCTTCGGCGGTGCCGGCAGTCCAGCGGGTGCCTTCCAGCGCCTTGCCGAGGCAGACGGTTGCGGTCGCGCCACGGTTGCGTTTCTCCTTGATGGCATGGCCTTCGAGTTCCGCGATGCTGCCGTTGCAGATGACGCTCACCAGCGGCTCGCCCTCGCCACGGCTCACCGACGGGGATTGCGCGATGTATTCGCGCGGATTGCCCTCCGGGTCGATGAACGTCACGTAGTCGCCGAACGCGAGCGCGTTCGGATCGGTGAACTCGAACGTGAGCTGGTCGGTTCCGTCGACGTTGCGCACGAGACGCGCGGTCAACGGCTCCGGCATCGGCGGAAGCGGATTGCCGTTCTGGTCGCTGCGTGCGAAATACATGCTTTGCGCTCCTTAGATCAATCCCAGCGGCTGGAACGAGATCCAGCCGGAAGCCAACGTGCGCCCGGACGTGGCTCCGCTGACGGTCAGCGTGTGCCGTCCGGGCGTGAGGCGGAACCAGTCGCTGTCCAACGTCATGCCGGCGAGCGCGTCGCCGAACCGCAGCGTGCGCGTCTCGCAGTCTGCCGTCAGCCGCATGGTTCCGTTGGCCGCTGCGGGCAATTTGATGGTCATGCGTCTGCCGGTCGCGGAATCGGTGACGGTGACGTTCTGCACTCCATTGGCTGGCGTGAGCGTGAACCGTGGTTTGGTGGGCCTGTTGCCGGCGACGTTGAGCATGAACGAGTCCTCGCCGTCGAGCAGCGGCAGCGTGACTCGCGGCCAGCGCATGAACGGTTCCGCATCGATGGTCAGCGTGTTCGTGGATTGCACGAACGTCTGCCCCAGATGCGAGTCAGTCCATTCGTCGTCCAGCGAGGCCCGGCCTTCGTATTCGCCCGGCAACGCCCGCCATTTGATGGCGATGCGCCGGCCTATGAGAGCGCCGACGCGCAGCTTGGCATCGATCGCCCGCTGCTCGTCGCCGCTGATGACGAGGCCGAGTTTGATTTCACGCCGGCCAACCGCCGCCGCTCCGCCTTCGTCCTCCAGCGTGGTGTCAACGTCTCCGGAGAGTCCCGGCACCTGCTGGTAGCTGGTGGCGGTCTCGGTTTTGCCGATGCTCAGCCACCCGTCTGCCGGATCCACGCCATACCAGTCGAGCGGATGCCCGTCGAGGGCGATGGGAGTCACGTTGTCGAGGTCGTATCGGCGTGAGGTCAATCCAAGGTAATCAGGCATATTGCCCCCTCATCGACATCTTCGTTATGGTTCGGCTCACCTTTGGCGTGATGTGGCCGGCGAGCACCTTGCTGTCGAGGTACACGCTCCAGTCCACGCCCTCCAACGCGGCGGACACCGCGTCGGCGATCTCGCCGGCGTTGGCTCCGCCCATGCTGTCGGGCAGTTGCAGGATCGGCGAGGATTGCTTCGCGGTTCCCATCTGCCCGTATGCCTCGTAGTCGGAGAACAGGCTTTTGGGAATGCTCATGTTGTTGAGCGCGTACATGGTGTCGGCACCGTAGTGGCGGACTGCCGCCGCCTTGGTGACGAACTCTCCGTTGGCTACCCGCGCGTTGCGCAGCTGGATGCTGTCGCTGGTTCCGGTGCCGGGGCCTCGCATCATGCCGGAGACGATGGGGCCTCCGTCGGCGTATCCGGGATTGAACATGCCGTTGCCGAACAGTCCGCCGGTCGCGCCTTTGCCGCGCACGCCGACGTTGACGCTGAACACGCTCGAAAGGATCCGGTTCATCGCTCCCCAGAATCCGCCGGTGTTCGCGTTGACCTGCACCGTCTTAGCGCCGATGCGAGTGTTGTCTACCTGCTGTTTGGCGGCTTTGAACGGCCCGTTGTCGCCCTTGATGACACCGGTCTTCGGGTCGATCTTCCAACCCTGAGTCTGGCTGAGTTTCTGCCAGAACTCGTTGTTGTCGGCCTTCAGGTAGCCGGTCTTCGGGTCGATCTTCGCTCCGTTCGCCAACGCCAATGCCATGTCGTACTGGTTCTTGTCCAGCGACAGGGTGCCGGTCTTCGGGTCGATGGGAGTGCCGGCCACCTGGCTGATGGCGTTCAGCGCCTCCGTGTTGTCGCCGCTGATCTTCAACGTGCCGTCGGGCAGTTGCTCGACGGTCAGGCCGACCTGATCGAGCGCCGCCTGAGCGGCATCGACTCCGGTGGTGGTCACGTCGATGTTCTTGCCTTCCGGCGTGCCGTTGGCCGTGTCGATGAGCTTCTGCAGCTCGTCGCGGTTCAGCCCGTACTTGTCGGCCAGCTGCTCGGCCTCGTCGGCGCTCAAACCCATCGACTGCGCGTAGCCGATGAACTTGTTGCGAGCGTCGTCGAGCATCGGCCCGAGGGTTTCCATGCCCTCGCCGTTCTTCGCGTGCGCCTCCGCAGCCTTCAACGCCGCCTCGGCCACGTCGTTCAACGCCGACTGGTTGGCGCGCCCCTGCTCGGTGTTCAGATCGAGCGTCGCGCCGTTCTGCTGGATGGCCTCGGTGGCCTTCGCGAACGAATCATGCAGGCTGATGTCAGCGTCGGAGGCGTTCAACGCGAAACCCACGTAGGTGTTCAAAGCGTCCACTACTTCCGCGATGGCCGCACCTTGTTCGCTTGCTGCATCGGAGGTCGCTCCGAAGCTGTCGGCGAGGATATCGCTGGAATCAGCGGCTTCTCCGGCGGCTCCGGCTGCGTCTCCGGCGGCTCCGGCCACATCGTCCAATCCTGATGCGGTTTCACCGGAAGCGGTGGCGAGCTTCTTGGATTCCTCGGTCAGCATCTTCTGCGATTGCTTCGCATCGTCGGCCGATTTCTTGTATTCGCGCAGCGAATCGCCAAGCATGGAAGCCAACACCGGGCTGACTCCCTTGCGGTTTACCGCTTCATAGAACTCGTCGGTCGCCTTCTTGGATCCATTGGCTGCATCCACGAACGTGCTCCATGACACGTCGGCTTCGTCGAGCGCGTCCTTGAGTGAGCCGATTCCGGTGGTGAGCTTGTCCATGAAACCCCAGGTACCGTCATCGCCGTCAGCGATCCTCTGCATCATCACGTCGGTTGCGTCGCCGGTGGATTCGATGGCGGTGCGGAATTCCTCGGTTCGAGCCTTGGCTTCCTGCAGGTCGCCGGCAAATCCGGCGAGCAGGCCACCAGCGACGGAGATGGCGATGCCCCACGGGCCTCCGAGCAGCGACATGACACCGCTGCCGGCGGATTTCAATCCGGCCATGACACCTTGAGTGCGCGTCACCGTCGTGCCGAAGGTCTGCATCTGCTTCTGTGGCCCGGAGAACGATGCCCCGATCATGGTGATGGCCGACTGGAACGCAGGAGCGGCGTTGCTGATTCGCTGGAACGGGTCGATGAGCTGTCCGACTGTTTGCCCCAGTCTGCTCGTGCTGTTGTTCAGCGGAGAGAGTGCCTTGTGTAATGCGGTCATTCCGCCTGCTGCTGCTGCGGCGAGCACGATGCTCTGCTGAACCGGCGCTGGCAGCGCGTTGAATGCGTCGATCATGCCTTCGAGGCTTTGCACGACGGTGCGCATCGGCCCGTTCGCGCCTTCGCCCAATGTGAGCAGCATGGTGTCGAAGCTGCCGCCCAACTGTTCGATGTCGCCCTTGAGGTTGTCGGTCTTCTTCGCGGCCATTTCCTGCGCGTAACCGGATTCGCTGACGGCCTCAGTCCATTCGGCGATGCCGTCGGAGCCTTCCTTGTAAAGCACGTTGGCCGCGCGGATCGCGTCGCTGCCGAAGATGGTGGCGAGCGCTTGGTTCCGCTGTTCCTGACTAAGGCCGCTCATGGCGGTCTGCAATTGGCCGGCCAATCCCTGAAGGCCCACGAAGTTGCCCTGGGCATCGTATGCCGCGATGCCCAGTTCGTCCATCAGGCCCTGAGCCTTCTCGGTCGGGTTGGCTAGGGCGATGAGCATGGTCTTGAGGCTCGTGCCAGCGTCAGAGCCGATCATGCCGGCGTTGGCGAAGCTGGCGAGCGTGCCGACGGTTTCCTGCATCGAGAGACCGAAGCTGTTCGCCACCATGCCCGACTGGCTCAACGCATAACCGAGGTCGTGAGCGGATCCCTGCGCCTTGCCTGCGCCAGCTGCCAGAGCGTCGGCCACTGCGGTCGCGTCACGTCCGGTCAGATTGAACTGGGCGAGCGTGGAACTCATCAGTTCGGCGGCCTCGCTCACTTCCATGCCGTCGGACGCTGCGAGGTTCAAAGCGCCACTCAAACCGCCGGAGAGCACGTCGGCGGTGCTCATGCCGGCCTTCGCCAGTTCGTTGATGGCGTTGGCCGATTCCGTTGCGTTGTAGACGGTGTCCTTGCCCGCGTCGATGGCAGCCTGACGCAGCTTGGCGAGTTCGCCGGCGCTTGCGCCGGTGTTGGCCGCGACATTGCTCATGGCCTCGTCGAACTCCGCGTAGGACTTGACGGCCACCGCCATGCCCGCCGCAGCCAGAGCGCCGACCTTCATCACGCCACTGGCGAGCATGTCGAGCTTGCCTTGCGACGACTGAGACTTCTCGCCGATGGCCTCGGTTGACTTGGCGGCGGTCTGCATGCCCGATTCGAACTGCTTCGCGTCGAGCATGAGGCGCATGGTTATCGAACGTTCGGCCATCGGTTCCTCTTTCTATTCGATTGGGATGATGCGCGTCGTCAACGCGCCTTCCCTTTGGATCTGTCCGCCCTGCGATTTCATGCTGCTGCGATACGAGTCCATGACCTTCAGGCGGGCATCGGTCACGAGGCAGCGTTCTATCTGCGCGGTGGTGTCGCGTTCCCGCTGCGGGTCATGGCACCAGTCGGACGGGTTGCCGCACGCCGGGCACAATGAGGCCTCCCAGTCGGCGAGCGCGAGCATCCATTCCTTCTCGCGTTCGTCCCATTCGGGTTCCGCCTGCAAGCCGACGATCTGCCCGCTGTCGTCGCGTTTGACTGTTATCGCGGGTTCCCAGCCGTTGAGTCGTTTGTAGCTGATGCCGAGCTGGCGGGCGAGTTTCAGTTCTGCGCGGAGTTTTGGAGAATGCTGGATGCTTTCCTGAACACTGCTTTTGGGCCTGCGCCGGTCTCCCTTCCGAGGCCGACGACGGTCTGCAAGAGCTGGGCGCACTGGAAGTCGCTCATGGAGTCCATGAGCGCGGGCCAGTCCATGTCGGGCTGGAAGTCGGCGGCTTCGCCGGTCTTCCATTTGACTTCCACGGTCGCCTCCGGGGCGAGCAGTTTGACGACGTTGAACCAGTCGGTTCCCTCGGGATGCTGCGCGTCCTTCTCCACCGCCGACTGTGCGAGCGCTTCCGCGTAGGCGCGTCCGGTTACCGCCTGCAGTTTGACGACGAGCGTGTTTTCGTCGAGCTGCTGCGAGAGTTTGCCGAGTTCGCGTGCGGCTTCGACGCGCTCTGGGTCTGCGAGCTGGTCGGAATGCTTGGAGAGTTTGCGGTTCAGTTCGTCGACTTTGTCGAGCATGGTCAGGTCGGTGCAGATCTCAAGGCTGCGTTCTGCTCGTTTCACGGTGATGCTCATTGGTTTGCCTTTCCAAAGATTGCGTTTAATGCCTTTCGGTGGTGTCGGTTCCTCCCGATGTCCCTAAAGAGAGGAAGTTCCGCACGGCTGCGAAAGGCTAAGCCAGCCGTGCGGAAGAATCGATTACCTCCGGTCAGGAACCGGAAGGCGCTGTCGGGGCGGGCAGGGCGGCAGTGCCGACCTTGCGGGACTTCGCTCCGCTGGTGGTGTTGTCCACCACGGTGATCGTCTGGCCTTCGTTGCCGGAGACCTGTCCGTTCGCCGGGAATTCAAGCCAGCCGTCATCGGTCGCCACGACGGTGTCGTAGGCGATGACGGGCTTGGCGTTGGATTCGGTGATCTTGTAACGCCGCTGGAGGCCCTGTTCGAGGGCTTCGGTCACAGTGACGGTCTGGCCGCCCTCACGGCCGGTTGCCGTCACCGTCAGCGGCATCACGCTTTTGGGGCTGCGATCTCAGCGGTGTCGGTGAACCACGGGCCGGTGATGCCGAACGGAATCGTGGAGCGGATCGTGGTGTTGGCCTCGTTGGCGACGTACTGCTTCTCGCCGCAGCGGAACGGGTAGACGCTCAGCTTCTGGCCTGCTTCGAACGCGGCATCGTAATCGAGGCCGCGACGCACCACGAAATAGCCGGTCGCGCCCTCGTACAGGGTCTCCACGGCCTTGTTCGCGGTATCCTCCAACTCGGTGTTCGTGTTGTCGATGACGGTCACCGTCTTGTTGTCGCTGGTCTTGCGGCCCGGAATGTCATAGGTCTGGGAAGAGCAGAGACGTTCGTCGGCGATGGAGTCCTGACTGGTGGTCAGCGCCCAGCCGTCAGAGGTCAGATAGCAGCTGATGTCCAACGCGGTCTCAGCGGTCAGTTCCTCGACGGTGGGATGCTCGGGGTCGGCGAGAGCGGGTACGACGACGACCTTCATCTTGCCGTCGGCCGGGGTCGCGGGAATCGGTGTTCCTTGTGCCATGATTTATCTCCTTGGTGGTTTCTGGATGTGATGCAGCCGGGGCTTCGTCGGCCTCGGCACTGTCGATGGCGGGTAATCCGCGCGGTTGAGTGGTATGAAAAGACCCTCGCGTATGCGAGGGTCTTGGTCGGACACGTCGAAGCGGTGCCCGGTGGTTTTGTCCTTGACTCGTATATAAGTGACGCTCATAGACGGCTCCATAGGAACGCCCATCTGATGACGCGAACCGAGTAGGCGGCCGACGTGACCGGGCTGATGATGCCGCCAGCGTCGCCGGTGTCATAGGTCTCGGAATCGGAAACCTTGTTCAAAGCTCCGCACACGTAGCCTTCGATGTCCGGCCTTGCGCCGGTCAACTCGTCGAACAGCGTGAGCGCGGCCATGTCCGCCTGCTCGGCTGTGAGAGCCGCGATTCGGGCTTCGAGCGTTGCCAGATGGCTCGACACCTGCCGCGCCTGGCTTACGTCTGAGATGCCGAGGCTGATGGTCAGTATCAGCCAGGGCGGGGTCTCGTCGTCTGGCGGTTGCACGCCTTCGTATCGCATCAGATAGTCGATGTCGGGCACGAGCCTGTAGATCGCCTTGCGCAGATCCGTGTCAGCCATGTGTCATCAGCTCCGATGCGATTCGTTGCACCTGCGACTGCAGGTTGGGCAGTTCCTCTTCGCCATGCTCGTAGAACCTGTGCGTGCCTCCGCCTCTCGCGGTGCCGAAGAACGCGAGGTTTGCGAGGCTGTTCGCGCCGCCCGAGCGCGGCCCGATCTCCACGCCGATGCCCTCGCTCGAAGGTATCTGGTCGTAAGAGACCCGGATTCGACGGAAGCCGCCGTTGCCGGACGTGGATAGGTCGTCGTTTACCGCGTTCTTGACGTTCAGGCCGGCCTTGGCGAACGTGGGTTTGAACTTGGCGGGCAGTCGGGCGACGGTTGAACGCCAGTCGCCGGCGAGCTTGTCGAGTTCGCTGGTGTCGAGCGTCATGGTTCCGCTCATCAGTCCACCTCCTTCACGTTCCATCGTTCCGCCGTGGATATGGTCTGTTCGCTCTGCGGGTTCACCAGCCGGTATGCGCGTCCGTCGACTGACGGGTTGACGGATTCGACTGTGGCGATGTCGCCGGCCTTCAACCCGGTGGTGCCGTAGGGGAAGTGCAGGTAGAGCAGCCACACTTGCGTGAGGCCTCCCAATTGGGTGCTTTCCGAGCCGACTCCGCCCGCTGTCTGCACCTTGCATTTCCCGGAGTAGATTTCGGTCTCTCCGGGCTTCACGGTGCCGTCCGGATTGGTGACGGGCTTTCCCTTGCGGATCACCCGGCACGTGTCCTTCATGAGACTTTCGGCGTTGCGGCGCGAGCGTTCGATGAATTCGGTGCTGATCCTCATCGGAACACTCCGATGCTCGCGCTTGCGGCTCCGAATCGGCGGCGCAGGCTTTTCCTCGTGGCTTCGGGCAGTTCGGTCGCGTCGATCACTTCGGTGCCGCCCTGCACGTAGCCCACCTGCGCGTCGTCGATGCGCTCGTAGGCCACGCCACGGTGCGAGCCGGGGCCTCCGTCGTTGTGCTGGCTGATGCCGGCGGCGACGTAGGCGCAGCACATGCGCACGATGTCCTCCGGGATCGGATCCCAGCCAGCGGTTAGCGTGACGGTCACGGTAACCGGAGGCTGGTTGAACGGCCCCCACGGCTTGTCCCTGTAGAGTGCTGAGCCGAAGCGCACCCAGTCGTCGCATGGCTTGCCGTCGAGCATCACGGCCTGCACGTCCCTCACCGCCTTGCACGGAAGGTCGAGCTTGCGTGACTGTTCGCTGGGAATGTCGATGGTGTAGGTGCCGAGCGTTATCGGACAGCCGGCGGCGGAGCGTATGGCGCTCGAAACCGAGTCCAGCAGGCTTTGCGCCAGCTGTTCGTCATCGTATTCGACCTTGTATTTCGTCAGGTCTTGCAGTGTTGCGAGCGCGTTCATCCGTTCCTCCGTTCGATTTGATGTCAGGACTGCGCGGCTGCGGCGGCAGCGCCGATGGCGGTTCGCGCGGCCTCCGCGTTGGCTGCCTTCATCAGGGTGCGGCCTAGGTCGGTCGCGCCCTGGATGTTGTCGACGGTCACCGCCGCCGGCGTTTCGCCGGAGCCGATGAGCGCCTTGGCTTCCTCGGCGGTGGAGCAGGCGAGCAGCTGGCGGCCGAAGTCGCCGACGAATGGCATGTCGTCATAGTTGCCGGCCATAGGGTCACGCTCCCACGGTCAGGGTTGCCTTGGCGAGGCATTCGGGGCGCACGACGGTGCCGCCGTAGAGGTTCAGTCCCTTGACGATGTCGGCGAAGCCCTTTTCCTTGCGGGCGGCCTCGACCTTGGTAACCTGCTGGGCGAAGGTGAATGCCGCGTCGGTGCCGGCGAGAATGGACTGCTTGCCGTTCTTGTCGGTGGGCACGTTGTTGGACTTCAGGATCTCGATGCCTGCGGCGGTGCCTACCACGCCGTTGTGCAGCGCGTTGGTGGCGGATTCGCTGCCGGCCACGAAACGGGTGTCCTGCAGCAGCATGCCGTAGAAGTCGGGGCTGACGATGATCCAACGGCCGGTGGAGGGGACGTTGTTCTTGTCCAGGGCAACGCCGAGCGCGACGATGGCGGCGTAAGCGTCGGAGGGGGTCGCCACGTTGGCGATGTCCTTCACACTGGCGGTGGCTGCCGCGTCCATCTTGCCGGCGATGTACTGATCCACCTTGTCGGCCATGCGGTAGCCTGCGTCGCCGGTGAGCGGTGCCTTGACGTCGCCTGCGGCCTGCGCGGCATCCGCGTCGTCGACTTCGAACGCGAAGTAGTCCGCGCCGTCGATGGTCAGCACGGGGCCTTCCTTGTCGGTCGCCGGATCGATGACGATATCCGCGTAGCGGGTGTACGCCTTCACAGCGACGTTCTGGATGCCGGTGAGCTTTACGGTGTCGCCCATCTGGCGGATATTGCCCTCGTAATTGTTGTTGGAGACGCTGCCGAAGACGAGCGCCTTCTGCAGTTCGAGCAGCAGGTCGGCGCTCCATAGCTCCGGAATGAAATTGGTGATAGCCATTTTGGCTCTCCTTTCTCGTGTGTTACTTGATGCCCATCAGAGAATCCAGACGATGCTCCTTGCGCGCCTGGGTGATTTCCTGCGGGGTCATGGTTTTCAGGTCATCTCGGGTGAGCTGGCCCTTGTGGTTGTCGCCGTCCCGCGTTCCGCTGGGCGGCGTTGTCTGGACACCTGTCGGTGTCGTCTCGGCTTTCCCGAGATAAGGCTTGGATTTCAGCAGCTGGTCGATGGCCGAGCCGATGGCGGTGGAATCGACTTCGCCGTTCTCCCCCACCTCGAACTTCGATAGGTCGAGGTAGTGCAATGCGTCCTCCGGGTCGGCGAGCTTGCCGCTCGCCGCGGCGCGGATCTCGGCCTTCAGCACGCGCTGGTTCGCCTTGGCGATGGCCTCGGCGTTGATCTGCTCGGCCTGCTTGGCCTTCTCGTACTCCGCTTCCTTGCCCTGGAAGGCGGCGAGCTGCCTTTCGATCTCGTCCATATGGTCGAGGCGCTTGCGGGCCTCGTCCAGCTTGGTTTCGAGATCGCGGTTCACCTTGCGCTGGCCTTCGAACTTCGACTGCCAGTCCTCGCCTCCGGCCTGCTGCTGCGGATCCGGATGCTGCGACTGCTGCTGGTTGTCGCCATTGGCGTTGTTGTTCTCCACCGTTGTTTCCTTTCGATTCAGTTGGTGTAGATCTCGCCGCCGGTGGCCAGCCATCGGCGGAAACTTTTCTCTGCCCTAGCCAGCACCTCCGGAGTGACCGGCTTATGGCTGTCGTAGGGGTTGCGGCCATCCAACGCGGCCTCGTAGCGGAGGCGCGCGGATTCGAGGCGCTTCTGCGCCGCCGTCTGCGTGGCAGTGCGGCCCTGACGGTAGGTGTTGTCCCGCAGCCACATGCTTCGCCGGATCTCCGGCACCTTCTCGCGCCAGTCGGAGGCGATGATGTAGCCCTCGCGCTCCAATAGCCTGATGGCTTCCTCGCGGCTGCGAGCCAGCGAGTAGATGCCCTCCGGGGTGAGCCTGCGCTTCTGCTTGCGTCCCTGCTGGGCGGCGAGCATATTCGACCAGCCGTAGCGCGTCGTGCCTTCGCTTGTCGTCATGAACACGGTGTCGCGGCTTCTGCCCATGCGTGCGCCGAGGCCTTGGATTCCACGCCTGCTGTTGACGACCTGGAAGATGTCGGCTCCGTCTCGGATCGCCTGAGCGTTGGCCTTGCCGAAGCGCCTGTCCTGTTCCTCTCGGCTCAGCGCCTTGAATCCCTCCATCGGGTCTGTCAGCCAGCCGGAGCGTTCTGCCTGCGCCTTGCCCTTGACTGGCAGGTGCCGGCCGTGGCAGTGCGGGTGGCGCAGGAAGCCCTCGTTGTACCGGTAGTATTTGCCGGCGAGGATCATGCACCTGTCGCAACAGTCGGCGGATTCGACGCGCACGTAGCCCACGTCTTCTCGTTGCGTGATGCTCACGCCTGCGGCGCTGCGTTCGGTGTCGTCGACGAGCAGCACGGTGATGGTGCCGAGCTGTTTCATTCCGAACTGGATCGCATGCGTCGGAGACGCGCCCTGTTTGATGGCATGCAGCACGTCCAATACCGGCGAACGGAAGTAGTCGCTCAGCCTGATGCCGCTTGGCGCGTAGCCGTCGCCGAACAAGGCAGTGTTCACGAAGCCGTGAGGCTCCACGTAGTCGCCCTGTTCGGCGAGCGCGGCCACGGTGCAGTCCACGGCCAGTTCGGCGGTCTTGGCCTGTATGGAGGCCATGAGGTCGATGAAGTCGCGGCTGGCTAGAGTCCAGCTGGCTTCGATGTTGTTCTCATCGACCTTGCGCCATGCCTTGCGTGCCGCCCTGAGCGCCGTCATTTCCAGCGTCGCCAGTCGTTTGCGGCTCTTCGTTACCGCCGTCGGCATCATCGGGGGCCTCCGATCTCAATCCTCGGGCGATTTCCATCATCTCGGGA
Organism: Bifidobacterium sp. LH_730; assembly: GCF_056355835.1. Taxonomy (NCBI): domain Bacteria; kingdom Bacillati; phylum Actinomycetota; class Actinomycetes; order Bifidobacteriales; family Bifidobacteriaceae; genus Bifidobacterium; species Bifidobacterium sp. LH_730. The sequence goes on along the minus strand of NZ_JBKETB010000004.1, from coordinate 189,740 downwards.
TCCGATTCCTCGTCCTGCTTCATGCGCAGCAGGCGTTGGATCTCGTCCTGCGGCTGCCCCATCTGCTCGGCTATCCACTGCAAGGGGTATCCGAGCTGCTTGTACTTCAGCATCGCGTCGGCCATAAGCGTTTCGCTGCGGTATTGCGGGGTGGCGAACGTGACCTTGCTGTCGGCGATGATGCGTGCGCTCTCGTCGTCGCCCTCGGTCTGCATCGCCATGCTGCAGATGTCGCGCAACGGGCTTTTGAGGAAGCTGATTCGTTCGATGGTCTTGGACACGAGGCCGGCTTCCGCCACCTCGTAGCCGGTGGCCGGCACCTCGGCGTTGGTCAGCAGGTAGTGGCCCGGCGTTCGGGTTTCGGCGGCGATGTGCTCGACGGCCTTTTCGATGACTGGGATGAACGCCTGCAGGTTCGCGCTCGTCCATTCGGCGATGTTCACGTTGTCGCCGGTGAAGTGGTAGATGCGCTCCATCACCTGCTTGTCGAGTTCGATGGGCTTCTCGCCGACCTGTTCGCCGGTCTTGGAGTCGTACACGGGTTCGGTCATCTCGTCGCCGCCGGTGATGACTCTGGCGGGCAGTGACGCGAAGTCCAATGCGTTCAACAGGTACGCCCAGACGATGTTCACCGCGTCCTGCATGGATTCGACCTGCGCGATGTCGCTGATCGGAGCGTTGTCCAACAGCATCTGGTTGCGCAGTTCACGCATCGGAATGCGCCCGAACGGGTTCGGACGTTCGGTGTCGGGCAGGAACTCCCAGCCGTTCACGTCCGGAGGAAGCCGGTTCGCCTCGTCGGTAATGGTCAGCGCCTTCGTGCGATGCACGTCGAAGATTCGGTCGGGCAATAGCAGCGTGCCGTATTCGTTGCCCTCGTCCTGACGCACCAGCAGTCCGGCGGAGGGGTCTCCGGTCAGCGGATCGTAGATGATGGCAGCGCTGTCCGGGTGCTCGAAGCTGATACGGGCCTTGCCGTCCGGGCGCTGCGTGCATAGGACGAACGAGCGGCCTGCGGTGGTCATCATCAGCGCGGCTTCCTGCAGGCCGCGTTCGAAGTCGTTGCGGTCGAGGCACTTCCAGATGTTCGAGCCGAGCTGGTCGCCGTCATAGGGAGTGAAGCCCTTGAACTTGATGCGTTCGACGGGTGCCTGCGCCACCGGAAGGCACCAGTTATCGGAGAAGTCGCTGAACCGATCCGACATGTAGCGTTTGAATTCCTCGCTGGCGAACTTCAACCTGCCGCGCACGCCCAGAACATAATCGGTGTGCTTGCGGATGTCGGGGCGGCGGTTCTGGATCTTCAACGCGAGCAGATTCACCGTCCGGTTGACCTGTTCGGCGGTCTCGTATGCCATGACTACCTCCTTGTCGAACTGCCGGTGAACATGTGCGAGTGCTTCTTCTTCGCACCCCAGCCTGCGGCGCGTGCGTCGCAGGCCGCTTCGTGCGCGAGCACGCTTGTCACGGCAGCGTCTATCTTCCTGTTCTGCTGCGGCTTCGCCAAACCGTAGCGTTCCAACGATTTCGCCACTTTTCGGGCGTTCATCATGTGCGTTCTGGTGATCGGGCATCCGTCCTGTTTGATGCGTCTGGTCGTCAGGTCGGCCTCGAAGCGGCGAAGAGCCTCGTAGACTGCTCCGACTCGGCTGGAACCGCTCATCGTCCACGGAATGAACTTCTTAGGCCCGTAGGCGCGATCCCATGCCTCGATCTCCGATTCCCACGACACTTCGTCGCGGAATCCGGGATCGCAGTAGGCGCGTTCGATCCTGTAGCGTTCGTTCAATTCGGCCCATGCGGCGGAAACCTCGGCGCGGGGTATCCTTCCGCCCCACTGCTTCGGGTTCCAGATGGTCGCCCTGCGGTCTGGGCCGTAGCGTGGAGTGAAGATCAGGCCGTCGACGGTCTCCATCTTGATGCACGTCCAGTCGTCGTTCTCGGAGCCGTCGAAGCCGGCGCACACGAGCGTGCCCTTCGGCGGGTTCTCCAGCCAGAGTTCATGCGCCGGCATAGCATGCCTCCCACAATCCGTCTTCGAGCCATGCGCCGCCGCCCTGCACGAGCCGGTTGCCGAAGAACCTCTCCGCCTGAGTCGGGTCGGTCTTCATCAGCGCCTTGGCCTCCGATTCGATGGAGTTCAAGTCCACCCAGGGCGAGCCACGGTAGACGTATTCGAGCATCTTCAGCCGTTCGGCCTTGATGTTGAAATCAAGCGGCCTGCCGTCCCTGTGGCGCAGGCTTTTCGCCAGATCTGGGTTCCGGTAGAACACGAACACGTCGTCGTCGCCGGTTTCGAACACCTGCTGCGCGTAGCTGTTCTCGCCGGGATCCCATGCGTTCGTCCACGCATGCGTTCGTCCGCCCATGCCGGCAGCGCCTCGGCGCTGCGTGGTGGCGACGGCTATCATGCCGTTCGACTTCGTGTACAGGCCGGCCTCGTCCTGCTCCGCGTCGGTGATCGGATTGCCCAATCGGCTTTTCGCGGATGCGGTGACCACGTCGATACGGTCGAGATCCAATGCGTCGGCCTCGCCCTCGCGTCCGGGCTGGAGTATGCGAATGAAGGTGTCGCGCACTTTCATCATGTGCTTCAACGGGCCGAGCAGGATAGTGGCGACGAGAGGCCGGTACATGTTGCGCACCTGTTCCTCGCTGTTGGCCGTCAACTGTATGAGCGGCGACGGGTGCCGGCGGCCTTTGGGCTCGCCATCGTTGTAAGGCCATTCCCAGCCGCACGGGCAGCCGTTGTCACTGCACCGGTACACGTCGCCTTCCTTCGCCCAGCCGTCGAACACCACCGGGCCGCAGCCCTCGGCGGCGGTGAAGAACGCGGTGCATGGGCCTTTGCCCCACTTCTGCGGGCCGACGGTAAGCGTCATGCGGTAGGCGAACGCCTGGTTGAGCACCATCGGGTTATCGACGGTGACTTCCTCCGGAGGAACGTATGGCGCGTCCTCGCGGATCCGCCAGCGGTTCGCGGCCAGCCAGTACTGCCAGTCCGACAGTTGCACCGGTCTGCCTCTCAGCGGGCCGTCGGGCTGCCTGCAGTGGCGTTCTATCCACGAGCACACCAAATGGCCGAGCGTCGGGAAATCGATGATCCATTCGTCATCGGCCATTGCTCATCCGCCGCTGGTAGACGTGTGGCCTGTCGTCTCCGGCCTCGCGCTCCGCCTGAGCCTCATGGCGCTGGCGTTCTGCGAGTCTGCGTGTGAACTCGGTGTCCACCGCTCGGGCCTGAGCCTCGTCTTCCTCGATCTTCCAGCCGAGCGCCGCCAAGCCCGCAGGGCTGAGGCCGATGCGGTCGGACAATCGCAGCAGGATCCCGCGATCCGCCGCCTTCGCAGCCGGAGACTCGCAAAGCACGAACATGCGGCAGTACATGGCGATGTCATGCACCATGTACCGGTATTGGCTCATCTTCCAGGCACGCGCCTGCGGCTGTTTCCACAGCCATTTCCAAATGGTTTCCTCACGCTGGTTGGCTTCCGCGTCCTGCAATGGCGGCAGCGGGTACTTCAACGGTTTCCCCGAGTATTCCGTGTTCGGCAGCGAGCGCAGCGTGTATCCCCGCCGTTCGCTCGTCCTTGAATTCGGATCCGGCGCAGGGCCGGAACGCACTCGTCTTCCTCCACTGGTCATGTTGTTCACCTCTCGTCAGGGCCTTGCGCCCGAGCGACAGACGGGCGAAAGCCCTTGCGGCCTTGCCCTGATTGACTTTTGAACCCCGCGCACCCGCGAGACACCTCTCCGGCGGTTCTGAGTCGATTGACTTCGACCCCCACCCCCCGGCTTGAAAAATTCGAAATCGATTTGAAAATCCTTCGACGATTCGCGGCCGGCGCTGCCGGCGGCGGGGTCGTCGAAAGTTTTGCTTTGCGAAGGCCGAAGCGAAGATGCTTTTTCTTTTTCGCTTCGCGTTCGCTTTGCCGTCGGCGTTCGCGTTTGGCGTTGGCCGACGGCCGTCGCTAGGTTTCGCGGAAGCCGAACGGTCTTGTCTTTCCGGTTTTAGCGTTGTGGCATGCGGCGCAGATTCCGCGTCCGAATTGCGGGTCGTTGGGATCCCGGTGCATCTCGATCAGCTCGCTGCGTTCGTATGGATAATGATCTGCGACTGTCGAAGGTTTGCCGCATAGTCCGCTGTGCCTGCCGCACCCACCCACTCGGGTATCCCCTGGGCATACGCAGAGGGGGTCGCGTGCCAGTACTTGGCGGCGGAATCGTTGGTGGCCTGCGCTCGCGTATGGGTTTCCTTTTGGCCGGCGCTTCCGGTCGGCCTTGCGGGCGCATGCGTCGCACCTCGCCCCGTGGTCTATGAGGTTGGGACAGCCGGGGGTCGAGCATACTTTCCAAGGCATTGCGTATCCCCCGATTCGAATGCGACGGTGAATGCTCGCATGCCCAATGCCATACGCCTGTCCAGTTCCCTCGGGTCTTGCGCAACTTCGGGCGGGACTTCGACGGTGATGACTCCCACCTGGGTGAGTCCGGTGCTCAATGCTATGTCGCAGGTGATTGGCATGGCTGCACCGCCGTAGGTATGCGAATGGGCCGGAAGCGTTTTGCTTTCCGGCCCAATAATCCACTGCAATTATCGGTGACAGTCTGGCGATTTGTCAAGTTCGACGAGCCGCCACACGTCTCCGTACCGGTATTCTCCGGATTCGTCGGCGTGCAGTCTGCCGCGTTTGGCCCACTGGTTGATGGTGTTGCGCTTGACGTTGATGCCGCAGGTGGCGAACACTTTGGCTATCTCGGATGCGCTGCCTTTCTTCGCCGGGTCTTCGCAGAGTCGGTTGAGCCATGCGAGCTTGACGGTGAGCACGCGCTGTTCGGTGCCGCACACTGGGCATGTGACCCACTGGTCTCGGCTTCCTGCGGTCAGCGTGATGCCGCACAGCGGGTTGGTGCAGTTGCCTATCGGCTGTTGCTCCGATGGCGGGTCGAGGATTTCGTCGATGCGTTTGGCGAGGCGTTCGAACGTGTCCATGTAGAGGCCTGCGTCGTGGAATCTGCCGAGCCTCGCGTGCCTTGCACACAGGATCAGCGTCTCGCGCAGATCCGGCTCATGCCGCTGCTCGGTGCCGTCGAGTATGTGCCACAGCTGGTGCGCGGTCGAGTCGAGGATGTCGATGAGGTCGAGCACGTCGAGGCGGATCGGAGTCGGTGGCACGCTTGGCTGGATCCTCGTCGGCTGATGGCCTCCGGGGTGCAGCGTCGCGTCGAGGCTGTCGCGCATCGGTGTCACGTCCTTGGATAGGCGCAGCAGCGTGCGTGCGAACCTGATGTGGCATCGCAGGCACAGCGTTCGTCCTTCCTTTGCCGTGGCGTGGCATGATTGGCATTCGCCCATTTCCGCTCCTTGTCTGACTGGTGTCACATTCCTTCGAAGCTCGGCGGTTCGATGAACCGCACTCTGGTGTCGATCTTGCTGATGGCCGGATGGTTGATGACGGCCTGAACCTCGGCCTCCGGGATCTTCAGCTGCGCTGCTATCTCCTTGGCCTTGTAGCCGTTGCCGGCCATCTTGAGGATGAGTTCCCGTCTTGCCATCGTGGTCATGTGAGCCTCCTTATTGGCGTGTTCCATATGCGTTTGAATTCCTGTAGTTCCTCGTCGGTCAGCTTGATGTCCTTGCCCCACTGGGATTGCCGGGCTGCTGATTGTGGTGGCTTGTATGGCCGTCGGCTGATCGGTTCAGTCCAGCAGCGATGTTCGGCGAGGTATCGGCCGTCCGGTTTGATGCCGCGCTCGCCGCACACGTCGATGAGTCGTGGCGTGGTGCTGCCATAGATTGGTTCGAGTCTGGTGAGCCTGCGGCCGAGGATTATCGCCACGGCCAGATCGTCGCCGGTGACCACGCCCGGATCCCATGACTCCCATACGCCTTGCTTGCATCGGAGGATCCAGTGTGAGCAGCCTCCGCAGATGTCGGATTCGAGCTTGCTGAAGTTGCCGGGCTGGGCGATGAGTCGTAGCCAGGACGGCTTCGGCTCGCAGGCCCGCTGTTTAGGCATCGTCGTCGCCTTCTTGGAATTTGCCGCCACATTTCGTGCATATCCAAAGTCCGGGCAACGGTGATTCCCATTCGTCCCACATCAGCGGAGCGCCGTCGTATGGACAGAAGGCGATATGCCGTTTCTCTGAATTCAGAGGTTCATCACTGAATTCAGAGATTCCGTGTTCGGCGTTCCATACGGCTCCCTCGATGAACGACGCTTGCTGGATTGCCCGGATAGCAGGCAGCATATAGCCTTCGGGATCGTTCTCGATGTCGGTGGAGGGTATCGGGAATCTGCGTTCTGCTTCGATTCCGGCGGCGAGTTTAACTCCCATCGCTAGTCCTCCAATTTCAAATCGTCAATTTCTCTGACGATGGACTTACATGCCCTGTACAGCGCACCCTTCAGATATCGGCCTCGATAACCATGCATATTGTCGATATAGCCTCGCATGAACAGCACCTTGTGTAGATCCCATGAGTTGATCCGGGTCTGCGCGAGAGGAATCGTATGCACGTTGCCCTGCTCGTCAATCGAGACGTAGTTAATGTCTACTCGTTCAATGACGCTCATCGTCCCTCCAAGTTGTCTGCTCCGTCGGCGTGTGCCCAATCGCAGTCGATGCCTCTGCCGTTGAAAACGAGGCAGGTTACGCGGCGAGTGTCGGGCATGGTCACGGTGCAGGTCTGGACGCTTCCTTCCGCCGCCGAGCATTCGTACTTGGTGATGCCTTCATGGCTGGATCCGCAGCCTGACAGAAACAGGATGATGACGCAGGTGATGATTCCGGTTGCCATCGTCGCGAGGAATGTCCTCGGATGTTTCATTGGTTATTCCTTTCCACTGAGTTGTCGTGTGATGGATTTCCAGATGGTCGCCAGCTCCGAGTCCTGCAGGCCACTGGCATGGCCCCGCGCGTACAGGTCTGATTCGATGGCCGGCCAGTTCTCCGGGTGATTGAGCGCACGTCCGAACGCCCAGTCGTGCAGCGTCTGGTTGCGCTGGCCTTCCGGCACCGGGGTCATGTCCGGGCTTGGCTGGCGGCGAGGCTGATCGTCGCCGGCCATGACCTGGGCGAGACTCAATCGGATCGGCTCGCGCTTCGACGCTGGCAGTTGATGTCGCGGCGCTGCCGGCGTTATTCGCGTCGGCTCCTTGCCCTCGATGCAGCCGATGGCCTCCAGCCACCTGCAGATCTCCACGCTTGCCTCCGGGATACCGTCATCGCCCGGCAGGTCGCACAGCTTGTAGTCGCCTTCGTTGACGTGCGAGCCTGCGCCGATGACGTACCCCTTGCGCTCCACGCGCAGATCCACCGGAATGCCGTCCGGATATTCGCTGGTCTTGAGATGGACTGCGTTCTTGACCTTGCCTTGAAGTGCGTCGGGAACGCGATAGTAGGCGTGCAGGCCTCCGGATGGCGTGCGCACGAGGTAGGTCGCCGGGAACGCTTTACTGCCATATCGGCCTACCCTGCGGTTGAGCACAGTCCAGCCGTCCTCGCCATCGGTCTTGCTCATATCCATGTCGATGACCATGAATCCCGAAGCGGGAACCACCGCGTAGGCGGGGGTGTTCGGCACCACGCCCGTATCCACTGCCGGATCCAACGCGAGCTTCTTCCAGTTGAACGCGCTCTTGTCCGGGTTCGCCGGCACATAGTCGCATTGGAATCCGAACAGGCTCGGAGCCAGCTGCGAGTCGAGTTCAAGCGGCACCGGAGGTTCCGGCACATCGGATTGCGCGTCATCGTCATGTTCCTCGGCCTTGATCGCCTTACGGTACACGTCGAAGCGTGACATATCCTCAACGCGAACAACACGTTTCTGTTTATCTCCGATTGAACGCGATGTGCTGTTGGTCAAACCGAGCAGCGCCATGACATCACGCGGAATCGGCTTATGGAACTCGTCGCGATAAGCGTCTCGCGATGCCACCGACTGCCCGTATTTTTCCTCGTTGGTCAGGATCTCGCTGATGATCCAGTACATCTCGTCGCTGATGGCTCGCGCCGGGCTGAGATTGACCAGCTCAGGCTCGTCGCTTTTCTCCCACAGTCGGCAGCTGGCCGCGTAAAACGCAGCCGGATGCTCGCGTATGAACAGTTCGATGGCATGGTATTCATCGAAGCTGCGCCCGTCGGAACGGTGCATCTCGATCTTGACGAACCTGCGCTTGTCGGACGGCTCGGAAGAATCCGCGAACGGCATGTTGGTCAGAATCACGATGGTCGCCGTCGGCTTCGTCGAATAGTACTTGCCTCCAACCACTCGTGCATTAACGGTCGCCCCTGTAGAGAGCGAGCGCAATGCCGGCAGCATGTCATCTGTCACTTCGGCGGCTTCATCGTCGTAGGCGAACGCCATGCCGGCCATAGCGTCGTTCATCGATTCCGCAGACAGGCTGAAGCCCTTCTCACAGTATTTTGCCGCGCTGAACGCCGGATATGACTTGCGGTCTCCGAGCACTGCCTGAACTGCATTGACCATGAGCAGCGTCTTGCCATCGCCACCATGCCCGCTCAGCACATAGCTGAGCTGCTTGAACGGTTCGAGCCAGGGCGTGGCGAACATGCGCAGCAGGTTGCTGCATGATTTGTCGTCGACGGTCAGCCATTTGCAGATGTTCACGGCTTGTTCGATTGCCTGGTTGCTCATGCCCTTCGGGTCGAACGTCTGGGTCACTGCCATGTCGGTGTCACCACGCACGCAGATGACGCAACCACCTTTTCGATACCACACGCAAGGGTCGATGCGAACGCCTCGCTCCACCTGCTTAAACCATTGCGAACGTTTCGATTCGCGCAGGATCGTGGCGCTCATCGCGTAGTTGCGGCTGCGGTCGTTGCTGCTGTTGCCGATGTGGTATTCGTCTTCGATGCTTTTGATCGGGTGCCAGCTGTTGAGCAGGTACCTGTCTCCGTGGTGGTCTTCCACGTCAGGGTCGCGTCGCCAGAGTCGTTGCTGGCTCGGGCAGTAGCGCAGATGGCCTTCCCTGAGTTCCCAGATTGCTTTTTGGTATCCGGCGTGCATGACGAGCTGTTTGCCTTTGCGCCCGTCGTTGTCATTGTCGGTGACGAGCTGCAGCGATTTGCCGGTAATGGTCATTACGCGGTCGAAGTCGTTCGGCGGAGTGAACGTCAGGTCGAGCAGGCTGAAGCAACCGGTGTACTTCGCTGGCAGATCCTCGGCTTGGATTGGAGCGTAATCGTCGTACTGCCCTGCCATCGTCTTCCTTTCGATTTCGATTTGGCGGACCTTATCTGCTTACGCTTTCTTTGCCATAAAGGAGAACAGTAAACAAAGAGATATATAGATACCCCATAGCTGTTTTCTCGTTTTATGTATATATGTAAATTTGTAAGCGATAAGGCTTGGAATCATTGGGTTTTGGCGCTTACGTTGATATGTAAGCGTCTCGTAAGCTGTTACGTAAGCGCTTACATACGCTTACGTAACAGCTTCGTGTTCATGTCACACCGCTTACGTTGCTTACGTAACGTGTGACATGGCATCGATAATCAGAATTCGGGTTCGGATTCGCTGCCCACGATCTGGTTGCCGGCGGCTGCGAGCACCTGCTGCACGTCGATGCCCATCATGCCGGCGATTTCCTGCGGGGTCTTGCCCAGGGCCTTGAGCTGCAGGATCTGCTGCGTCTGCTGCGGGTTGGGCGCGGCGGGGTTCGCGGGTTGCTGCGGCGTGACGTACACTGCCGGCGCTGGTGCCGGTGCGAATACCGCCGCAGGCGCGGGCTGCTGCGCCATCGCCTGCGGATCGTTCATCGCCGCGTCGAGTCCCGCCTTGTGCGGATTGCCGGGCACGACGACGTAGGTGTAGAGCTTCGCGTCGTTGTATCCGCGCTGCTTGGCCGGCTGGGTGCTGGAGAACGTGGCCGTCAGCTGGTCGCCGACGCGCGGATAGTCGCCCACGCCGGCCTGCTGGCTGGCCTGCTTGAGCGCCTTGAGGTTGTAGCCCTTGACGTACACGGCCCGCATGCCGTCGTCGTATTCGCGGTTCGGGTCATGCTGGCTGGTCTTCAGGTGGATTACTACCTGCGGCTTCGGGTTGCCGTTCGGATAGAACAATGGCGCTCCGGTGGTGAAGTCGGTCTGCTGCTGCGCTTCAATGCTAGTGATCTCGCCGCTCACCGATGCGCCGATCTGGTCGTCCTTGCTGAACGCGCTGGGCGTGCCGCCCTGCATGACCGAGTCGAGGCTCATGCTCACCGGCTGCTGCGCCTGCTGCGGCTGCTGGTAGCCGTTCTGCTGGAAACCGTTTCCCTGCTGATAGTTGTTGCCGTACATGTTTTGTCCTTAGTCCTTGAAATTCGAATATGTTGGTTCGAGCAGTTGCTTGAGCGTTTCCCATTTGGCGGGTACGTCCGGATACTGGTTGTCGTTCAATGCGGCGAGTTCGCCCAATTGGTCGTCGGGCCAGCTGCCGCATTGGAAGCAGTGCGTCGGGCTGGTTGGCAGCGAGTGGATCCATGCGTCGCGCACGTCCAATCCGTCTGCCAGTTCGATGCAGTCCATGAGGTTGATGAGCAGTTGCGCGCGGCCCATCGCCCACTGGCCGGGCTTCGGGTCGAACGGCACCTCCCATGCGTAGGCTTCGTCGAGCGAGGCCTTGGAGCGCGGCAGCATGAACACGCAGTTGCGTTCGCACCGCTCCCCCGCGTTCTCCAAGCCGATGCCGTAGAGGCTGGCCTGCACGCGGTACTGCTGCGACGGGCCGTGCGCCTTTGCCGCCTTCATGGTGGTGTCGCCGGTTATCTTCCAATCGACGGTGCTGCCGGTCTTGCGGTCGTACAAATCGATTGAGCCATGCAGTTTGCTCGCCCCATAGATGCCGGACAATGTGCCGACCTTGACGCGCATCTCCGTTTCGAAGCGGGGACGGATCGTCTTGCGTGGTTCGCCGGTGAGTTCGTCCGGCTCCATGCGTTCGACGGTCTGGATGCCTTTGAACTCTTGTTCGAAGTGCTCATGCACGCAGGTGCCGATGAACGGCAGCCACGATGGCTTGCGCTTCTGGGGCCAGCCGGCGAGTTTGGCGGCGAGGCAGTGCAGACAGTCGGTGCCCAGTTCGCTCGGCCCGATCTCCGACTGCCTCTCCCTGGGCTGTTCCCTGATGCCGGTCTCGATCATCATGCGGATCTCCGGCCACAGGCGCGGCTCTTCGTCCGTAACGACCTTGGTGGGTGGATTCGCCGGCGGCTCGTCGCGCAGCTCACCCGTCAACGGGTCGATGTCCGTGTTGCGCAGGCCGATGATACGGCCTTCGCCATCGGTGAGCACGTCCGGATCGTCCGCATGCGCGTAGCCGGCAGGCAGTTCGTCCGCTTGCGCCTGGGCGACTGCGAGTACGTCATCGACGCTTGCCATGTTTCCTCGCCTTCGCTTCACGATGGTCTTTGATGATCTGCTCTGCGATGCGTTCGCAGGTCTCGTGGAGTTTGTCGGATCGGAGCATGTACAGGTCGTCGCTGAGTTCCTGCGCCTCGTCGGCCTCGGTGATGCCGGTGGCGATGATGTTCGCGATGCGTCCGGCGTTCATTCGACCACCACGCTCGGCTTGGAACGCACGATCAGTTCCTCCACCGCGAGTTCCCCGACGAGCTTGGCGACGTTGGTCAGGCTCTTCGGCTTCAGCTCGTAGAGGCGCGGATTCTGCGCTGCGGGATATTCGGCCATGAAGCGTTTCGCGTCGAGGCTGCGACGGCCCTGCTTGACGATGACCTTGAACGCGCCGGCGGGATAGCTGCCGGGTTCCGGATGCTCTTCGGCGATGCGCGCCTTGAGCGAGTCCAGTTCCTCCTGGCGCACGCTGATCTCCGACTGCAGGGTGGCGATGCGTTCGGCCTGCTTGATGAGCAATGCTTCGCGCTGGTCGGCGAGCGCATCCTCCCGCTGCTGTTCGACGGTCATGCCCTTGGAGTGCTGGATCGTCTTGATTTCCTCTTTGATGTCTGACTGTGTGGCGATCATCGCTTGTCCTCGCTGTTCTTGTCGGCAGATTCGATTGCCCCGGCGGCTTCCTCCATGACTTCGGCGACGACTTCGTCGATGTCGGGCTGTCGCGCCTCGTCGCCGGTCTTCTGTTCCCAGAGCTGCTGCATGCTGCCGGCGGGATTGCGCAGCAGTCGGCTGATGGCCGCGCCTTCCTTGACGACGTGCTGGCAGATGTCGATGCACTTGGCGACGATCTCGGCCTTCTGGCCGGCGAGGTTCTTCTTGGCGATGGCCTGATCGGCCTTGTCGATGAACGCGCTGGCCGCGTCGGCGATCTTCGATGCCGCCGGGTAGAGCGCGGCGAGGTCGGCGGGCATGTTCTCGTCGTCGATGAGCGTCTGCGTGATGTATTCGGTGTGGTTCATTGGTTTGCCTTTCAATCGGTTTCCATGAGTTCGCTGATGAGAATGAATGTGTGCGGCTCGTATGGCCGTCCGTGATGCAATAGCGGGTCGCCGGTCTTGCGTTTTCGCTTGGTGCCCTTGCGTGCGCCGGGAACCATTTCGTCGGGCAGCACCTTGGATACCCGCGCTTCGACTATCTGCACGTCGTCGCGGTAGGCGACTCCGTTCAGTGCGTCGGTGACCAATTTGGCGAGGTTGTCCCAATCGCGCGGGTGGCGCGAGGCCATGAAGAACTTGATGCCCACCTGCACCGGCCCTTCGATGGGTTTCACATCCCCGTATTTGCGGCGGAACTCCGAATACACTCGGTTCTCGGCGTTCTTGGTTCTCTGGTCGGTGATGCCGTGGCCGTGGTAGACGCGCGGCCTCGCCTTGGACAATGGATCGCCGGGCACGGTCAGTTCGAACACGTTCACTCTTCGTCGCCTCCCAACGGCTTGCCGAGTATCGCGGCGAGCGTGACGGAGATGGCGAGCACGATGAGGTGGAGCATGCTGAACGAGCCTTCACGCAGCAGTCCGGCGAACAGCCACATGCCCGCCCAGATGGCGGCGACGATGATGGCGGAGAATGCGAGCAGCCATAGCGCCATGAGGATCTTCTCCCTACGGTTCATCGCCATGCGCCCTCCTTTTCGAGTCGGTCGACGAGCGCCATGTACTCGTCGTATTTCCCGTATTCGCTGTGGTGGTCGAGCTGGGCGACGACTCCCTTGGTACCTTGGATCTCGGAGAACGCGAGCGTGGTCTTGCGCGCCCAGTCGGGGAATACGGCCTGCAGCTCGTTCCAGCTGTCGCGGATCTGCCCCAGTAGCAGGCGGATGCGTTCGGCTTCCTCGGTGTCGAGCCGTTCACGTGCGGTGAGCTTGAGTTCGCGGCGACGGCCTTCCTGTTGTTTTTCGCTGCTGCTCATCTATTCCTCCAATCCTCGGATCCATCTGTCCATCGACTCCTTGCTGACCTTCGGCCTGCCGGGTTTGCCCTCGCGGTTCGGCGGTCTGAATATTTCGAGGTCGCCGGCGTTGATGGCATGCAGCAGGCCCTTGTAGTCGAGCGAGTACACCTGCGCGGCCTGCGCCGGAGTCCATGCGAGGCGCTGCCCCAATGGGACGCGGCTTGAATCAACTGGCGCTCCCATCGCAGGCGTTCACCTCCCTGAACTCGTGCAGCAGATGCGGGTGCCCGTCGGCCTCGTCCTTGAGCTGGGTGGCGTGCAGGTTGAGCAGGTAGGCGAGCCGCTGGGCCGTCTCCGGTTCCAGCGCGATGTGTCGTTCGATGCCTTCCTGTCCGACGGTGAGCATCACGCGGGCTTCGTCGCCGGCTCCGGGCCTGACGATTCCCACGGTGGCCGTCGATGGCGTGTCGGTGAGCAGCGGCGCAATGTTCGGTTCCTGACTGCTGACGGTCAGGCCTGCGACGCTGTTAGAATTGGCCTCGGTCATTTGAATGTGTTCCTTTCATTTGGCTATTGCCGCCGCTGGTACCGGCGGCATTTTCATTGGTTGATCTGTTTGATGCTGTCGATGGGCTGGAGCAGAAGCATGAGCAGCTGCAGCAAAGTCAGGTCGAACAATCCGGCCAGATGCTCCATGTCGCTCATCGTGAAATCGCTGTCGCCGTTGAGTTTCTGCCCCACATACTGCGGGCTGCAGCCCAACGCTTCGGCAACGTCTGCCTTGGTCTTGTGCCTACGTGCCATTTCGCCGCGCAGGTTGTCTCGCATCAATGTGGAATCGCTCACTCTCCAACACCTCCCTTCGTCGTGTGTTGCGCGTTCCTGAAAGCTGACAGTTTCAGAATTTACTCAATTGCATAATCCATAGTTTTACGCAATTGAGTAATTTCACATTTTCTGCGCAATTGGATAAAATGTTTGGAATGGGCAGCAAACCGAACACAGAAGTGACAGCCGGCGCGAAGCTGGTTATGGACTACTGCAAAAGATTGCAGGTGAAGAGCGGATTGAACGCAGTCGATTTCGCGAAGAAGTGCGGAATGGGACAGAATTACTGGTACGTGCGCGCGCGTTACGATGCGCCGCTGACCATGAGTGACTGCGAGCATATCGCCAGAGCCAACAACATGTCGCTACGTGACCTGTTCCGCAATGCCCTAGGTTCCAGCGATTCCGAGCACATTGATAATATTTCGCAGACAACGGGCGGCATCGCTGTAGACCCAAGACAGTTCGACATCGCGGCGAACATGGATCCCAACCGTGACATAGAAAGCGAGACGCCAGACGACTGATATCGATTCCCTGTACGCGCAGGCCTGGGGCATGGGGCTGCGCGTCGAAGAGGACACACTGCCCAGGGGAATGAACGGCTACTACTGCGACGGGCTGCGCCTCATCGTCCTGCACAACAGGCTCAACGACAGACAAAAGCTCTGCACGTTGCAGCACGAGATAATCCACGCACGTCATCACGATGCAGGATGCGGCGGCATCGCCAACATGAGGGCCGAGCATCGGACACGAAAGGAAACAGCGCTGACGCTCATCTCACCCATCGAATACCAGATTGCCGAGTCAGTATATGACGGAGAGTCATATCGCATGGCCGTCGAGCTGGGCGTAACGATGCAGGTGCTTGGAGACTACCGACAAGTGCTGGAACAGCAGCGAGGTAGTCTTGCATCTACTTCGCTGCAGAATAGAAACGTCAGCGCACTTATATACAGGTGAAAACCATGAGATCAAAACCATCGATAGTCATAGCGGCAATATCATGCGTGGCGCTCGTCTTCGGGCTTTCGGCATGCGGCCAAAGCGAGGCTGATAAGGCTGCGGAAGCTGCAAGAAACGAGCAACGGAAAGAAGAAGCATTGGCCGAGCTTGGTGCAACGCCACTGCCTTCCGGGCTGAAAAGCGAATGCACCGGAACCGATTCGAGACTGCCATCGGTGGCGCTGGATACCAGCGGAGACTATATCGGCGTCGAAATTCCTGGCAATGACCAAATCGAAGCGGCAAACGACTACGGATACTTCATCACGATAAAAGGATCCGTCACGACACAGCTTGGCTTCAAGAACGTTGTGTCCACCGGTGAAACCTATCGCTACATATACAACATGGGTAACAGCAAGCAGAAGAACTATGGGTCGTGGGATGAGTCAACGATCCAGAACGGAACTTTTGTCACAGCATTGCCGTCGAATGCAATCAAGGGAAATGTCGGAACGGAATGGTCTGCCGTACTGAATATCGATGGTCAGGAAGTCGCGTCATGCCCGGCTGACGGAACGGCCAAATTCGAGTGACCCTATTACGGGAATGCGCCGCGAGGTTCAACTACCACGCGGCGCATTCCTTTATTGCACCTACTCCTCGATGACTTCGGCCTCCACGACTTCGCCGCCGAGATCCGGGATCGCAGCCGCCATGAGCTGGCCCAATGATGCCGCGTCGCGATGCGTGTACTGCATGGTCATCTGCATGCTCGTGTGGCCCATGATCGCTATGCGCGCGTCGTCGGGCATGTTCGCCCTCGCGGCCATCGTCGCCATCCAATGGCGGGCGGAGTGGATCTTCACCTGTGGCAGGCCAGCCGCCTTCAACGCCTTCATCCACTGGTATCGCTCCGTGCTGCCGCACACCGGGTTCCCGCGAGCCGAAGTGAACACGAAGTCGCGCATGTCGATGCCGTTCGCACGGATCCACGCCCACAGCCTATCCCACAGTCGGACGCCGATCGGCACGAACCTGTCGGCGGATCGCGTCTTCGGCGTGGTCAGCCACAATGAGCCACCGATATGCTCGGCCTCCAGCCAGTTCGGTATCACCACGTTCTCCGGCCTGCCATACCGCTGCAACTGCTGTCGCACGTGAATGCCGGGCTGGCCGTCGCGCAGCTCCAGCTCGTAGGGCATGAGCGCGTACCGCTCGCCCTCTCGCATGCCGGTCTCGAACGCCAGCTCGAACAACAAGGACCACATCTCCAGATCCTCGTCCGTCTGCCGCTTGCCGCGCCGCGCCTGCGGCATCGATGCCGCCGCCTCGATCATGCGCTTCGGCTGCTCCGGGCCGAGCACGTCCACGATCCTCTGCTCCACGCGCGGAGGCCGCACCCTGCGGCACGGGTCGATGGGAATCAGTTCCTCCAGCTCCGCCTGGTCGAGCACCATCTTCAGGCTCACGAAACAGTCCTTGGTGGTGCTTGACGCGAGCCTCTTGCCTAATGTGCGCGTGCAGACGCGGATGTGTTCGGCGGTCAGATCCTTGAGCCTGACGTGCCCGATGATCTCGCAGCAGGCCGCGAGCCTTCCCGCGCGGTTGCGGTAGGTGGTCGGCTTGACGCGAGTCCTGTAGTCCTCAAGCCAGCGCTCCACGTAATCCTTCAGATAGGGCGACTTCGCGCCGGGCATGAGGCCGGTGCGCTCCATCTCCGCCACCTTCGCCTCGAAGCGCTCGCGGGCCTCTGCCTTGGTCTTTCCCTTCGCCTCGATGCGTCTGGGCTTGCCCGTCGCCGGGTCGGCTCCGAGTTCGCGCCGGAAATGCCATGTGCCGTTCTTGTCACGGAACACGCTTCCCGCGCCCTTGGTGCGTCGTCTCGTCTCCGCCATGATGCCTCCGTTGTCTGCTCTGGAGGGCACCTTAAGGGCACCTTATCCAAGTGACAAACGGCCAGAAACGTGGAATAAACCGCCATTCCTGTTAAACGCAAAAACGGCGCATTTCCAACGCTCCGGAGACTGGAATCGTTGGAAAAACGCCGTTTTCAGAAGCTAGTTACTTGCCCTTGCTCACGTTGAATTTAAACTCGACGATATCGCCGTCGGCCATGACGTAGTCGCGGCCTTCCTGGCGGAGCTTGCCCTCCTCCTTGATCTTCGTCATCGAGCCGTCAGCGGCGACGAAGTCGTCGTAGGAGACGATGTCGGCTTTGATGAAGCCCTTTTCGAAGTCGGTGTGGATGACGCCGGCGGCCTGCGGGGCGGTGTAGCCCTTGTGGATCTGCCAGGCGCGCACTTCCTTCTCGCCGGCGGTGAGGAAGGTGGACAAACCGAGCGTGTCGTAGCCGACGCGCGCCAGCTGGTCGAGGCCGGATTCGGACAGGCCGGCGTCGGAAAGCATCTCGCGGGCGTCCGCCTCGTCGAGTTCGGTCAGGTCGGCCTCGAACTGCGCGTTGAGGAAGATCGCGGGCGCCGGCGCCACGGAATCGGCGAGCTTCTTCTTGAGCTCGTCGTTGGCCAGCTCGGCATCATCCACATTGAACACGTAGATGAACGGCTTGGCGGTCATCAGGTGCAGATCATAGACCGATTCCTTGTCGAAACGGCCCTCACGCGCGGCCTTGTCAAGCGTTTCGCCGGCCTCGAGGATGGTCTTGGCCTTCTTGACGGCCTCCATGTATTCCGGTTCGATCTTCTTGCCGCGCAGATCCTTCTCGAGCTTGGGCAGCGCGTTTTCGATGGTCTGCATATCGGCGAGGATCAGCTCGGTGTTGATCGTGTCGATGTCGTCGGCCGGGTCGACGTGTCCGTTGACGTGCACGATGTCATCGTCCTCGAAGGCGCGCACGACCTCGCAGATCGCGTCGGCCTCGCGGATGTTGGCGAGGAACTTGTTGCCCAGGCCCTCGCCCTCGGAGGCGCCCTTGACGATGCCGGCAATATCGACGAAGGTGACGGTGGCGGGCACGATCTTCTCGGTGTGCACGAGCTTGGCGAGCACGGGCAGGCGGTCGTCCGGCAGCGGCACGACGCCGGCGTTCGGCTCGATGGTGGCGAAGGGATAGTTCTCCGCGAGCACGTTGTTGCGGGTCAGGGCATTGAACATGGTGGACTTGCCGACATTGGGCAGTCCGACGATTCCGATGGTAAGAGACATGGTTCACAGCCTACATTCCCGCCACGTCAACCGTGGCGGTGTTCTGTTATGTCATCCTGAGCGAAGGCCGGAGGCCGGAGTCGAAGGATCCCGTGGTGCGAGATGCTTCGACTCCGCTCAGCATGACAATAGGGGCGCTCAGTGTGACAAGGAAGCGTTCAGCCGACGATGGCGTCGACGGCTTTGATGACGGCGCCACGGAACGCGCTTTCCTCGAGCGAGGCAACGCCCTTGATCGTGGTGCCGCCGGGCGAGCAGACGGCATCCTTCATCGCGCCCGGATGGTCGCCCGTCGCCAGATGCAGCGCACCGGTGCCTTCGATCATGCGTGCGGCAAGGCGATACGCGGCAGCGCGCTGCAGGCCGTGCTTGACGCCCGCGTCGCCCAGGGACTCCAGATACATATCGGTGAAGGCGGGCGCGCAGCCGGCGATGACCATGGCGATATCCATATGCGCGGTGTCGACGCGCTCGATGAGGCTGATCGGCGCGAACAGACGCTCGAAGGACTCCGTCTGCGCCCCGGTCAGCGTGTTGGCGGCCTCGGTGACGAGCACGCCTTTGCCGACAGCCATCGGCGTGTTCGGAATCGTGCACTGGATATGCGCATCCGCACCCAGCAACGCTTGGTAGCGTTCCAGATTCCAACCGGCGGCGATGGAGACGATCATCTTGGCCGGGTCGGCGAGCTGCGCCGCCAAGGGGCCGAGCACTGCTTCGATCTGATATGGCTTGATGGCCACGATGATGGTATCGGCCGCGGCCACGACTTCGGCCGCATCGACCAAGGAACGCACGCCGAGTTTGGCCGCGTTCTCCTTGAGCTTGTCGTAGTGCGCGGCGCAGGCGACGATATCGGTCGCCGGCACGACGCCAGACTCGACCCAGCCCTTTGCGATGGCCTGGGCCATGTTGCCGTATCCGATGAATCCGATGGTCATGTTTGAAATCCTTTCGTCATTTCCTCCCCTTGGAGGGGAGGTGCCGCGAAGCGGCGGAGGGGTAGATGATGCGTGTTGTGGCAATACGCGTGGGTCTCTCCCTCCGTCGCGCTGCGCGCGCCACCTCCCTCATCAGAGGGAGGATAAATGGCTATTCCAGCTTAGAAGAGTTCCTGCAGGTCGCCGCGGTTGAGGGCCTCTTGCCAGAGGCGGCCAAATACGACGGAGCCGTGCAGGCCGTCGTGTTCGAACTCGTTGGTGGTCCAGTAGTGGGAGCGGCCGATGCGGGAGAGCGTGTCGAGCTGCATCCCCGAATCGACGTACATATCGTCGAAGTAAACGGCGGACTGCAGCGGCACCTCGTTACGGGCGAGCTGCGCGAGGTCGTAGAGCCGCCCGAAATGCATGTCCTCCATGAGCAGGTCCATGGCCGGCTTGAACGGACGCAGCGCGGCTTCCTGTTCGAACATCCACGGGAACATCGCCTCGCCGGTGAACAGCAGCGGTCGTCGGCCCGCATCAAATTCAGGGTGAGTATCGCGCACACGCTGCGCAGCCCAGCGGATCGGGGACCATAGGTCTCCGTCGGCGTAGATGAACTCCTGCAGCGGCCAGTAGAGCGGACGCGAGGAGGTGGCGGTCATCACCTTGGCGAGGAATTCGTCGGAGAGCGGCGAATCCGCCGAGGCCGAACCGTCACCGTCGAGGAAGGCGGAGTCAAGAATCCAGTGGACGCGTTCGAAACTCGGCTTCATACCGAAGTCGGAGCCAAGGCACTGCAAACGTTCGACGGTGAATGGGTCACCGTTGGGCAGTAGCGGAACTTCGCGTCCATCAACAGACACCCAGTGCCCGTCCTCACCAAGCCGCACCTCGCCAGCGGCCGGCAGCCGGTAGGCAACGGCGGCCACGCGCTCGACATCCTGCGGATAGCGCTCGTAGAACTGCGCGGTTTTGCGCGCCATGCGCGGGAAGGTGTGCTCATAGACCTCGGTGGCGTCGGCCGGCACATGCGGGATGCCGCCGGTGGTGAACGAGGCGATGACGCTCTCGGGGAACAGGGAGAGGTAGCTCAGTGTGAGGAAGCCGCCATAGCTTTGTCCAAGCGTCACCCATCGACGTCCGCCGAATTCGGTCAAGCGCAGGTGCTCGAAGTCCCGCACAATCGAGTCGGCGAGGAAATGCTTGAGATACGCGGCCTGCGCCGCAGCGCCATCGTCGGAGTCGGCGAGCGCCGCCATAGTGTGCGTGTCGATGCGGTTGGAGCGTCCGGTGCCGCGCTGGTCGGGCAGGATCACGCGGAAATGCCTGATGGCCTCGGCGATCCAGCCATCGGAGGTCGGGTCGAGCGGGCGGGGCCCTTCGCCGCCGGGACCGCCCTGCAGGAAGACCAGCAGCGGCAGGTCGGCGCGCACGTTCTCGGGCGAGGTCAGCACACGGTAGAACAGGCGGATCGTCTCCCCGTCGAATCCCGCGCCGGGTTCGCGTCCGCTCCAATCCAGCGGCACGTCGATGGCATGTTCCTCGACGGCCAGTCCGGGCACATAGTAGGTGTGCAGCAGCGTCATATCCCTCCTATTCCTCGGGCGTTTCGTTCGCACTATAACTCATCCGCGCAACGAAATCGGCCTTGGGGATTATCGCGCGGACCCCGCGCGCCGGATTAGGCTATGAACCATGAATCCGTTCCGACGCGCCTTGGCATGGCTTGATCGCGACGTGCTGGCGGTGGACACGCTGCTGGCCGTCGTGCTGATGTTCCTCAGCGTGCCGTTCGCGGCGTCCACCACGGTGGGTTTCTCGGCCGGCCTGCTGTTCAACGCTTCGAACGCCGATCTGGTCTGGTGGACGCTGCCGACCGCCGTGCCGCTGGCGATGCGCCGTTGGCGTCCGCGGATGGCGGCATGGCTGTATGTCGCCGTCACGATACCCCATCTGTTCCTAGGACCGTTGATCACCTTCGGCGACATATGCTCGCTGATCATGCTGTATTCGGTGCTGGCTTATGGCGAGCGGCGCGGCTCGGGCCGTTTCGTCGTCGTGGCGCTGGCGATGGTCACGCTGACGTCCTTCATATGGTCGGTGGCGATCAATCTGGGCCCGATGTTCCCCGAGGGACGGGATTTCGCCCTCTGGCGGACGTCATGGCTGCCGACGGGCTCCACGATGCCGGTCTGTCCGGCGATGCAGGCCACGGCCGCCGTCCCCTATGCGGCGACCTGCGGCGAGAAAATCGTGCGTGACGCGGTCACGATGCTGCCGTTCATGGCACTGACGGTGCTGTCGGTGGCGGTGATGGGCTATTGGAAGCGTTCGCGTCTGGCGACGACGCGGGCGATGCGCGAGCGCAACGCCGCGATCGAGGCGCGACAGGACGAGGACCGTCGCATCGCGGCGTTGGCCGAGCGTGCGCGCATCGCCCGCGATATGCATGATGTGGTTGCGCATACGCTGTCGACGATCATCATCCAGTCGGATGGCGGGCGATATGCGGGCACGCATGATCTGGCACTGGCGCGCGACACGATGCATACGATCCGCCGCGAGGCCGTGCGCGCGAAACAGGATATGCGGCGCCTTTTCGGCACGGTCGGCACGACGTATGAGGTCGATCCGGCGACCGGTCCGGTCGATGCGTTTCATGCAGGCGCAGGCAGGGCAAACAGCGCCAACGCCAACGCCGCAGCCGTTGCAATCGGTATGCCCAGCGCTGCCAATGCATCCGAACCAACCGGCGCGCAGCCCTCGGACGACCGCATCGGATACCACGCCATATCCGCGCTGCTCGATGGCGCAGGCATTCCGGTGACGCGCCGGATCGACGGCCAGGCGCGCCCGGATCTGCTCTCCCCCGCCGCGGGCACTGCCGTATACCGCTTGGTGCAGGAGGCGCTGAGCAATGCGCGCAGGCACGCCGGACCGGGCGCGAAGGTGACGATCGATGAGCGATGGACCGGCGACGGTCTGTCGATCACGGTATCCGACGACGGACGCGGCGCGAAGTCAACCGTCGACGGGCACCAGCCCGGATACGGACTGATCGGCATGCGCGAGCGCGTCACGGCGGTCGGCGGCACGCTTGAGGCCGGCCCCGGTTCCAGCGGCGTGTTCCGGGTCGCCGCCGCCCTGCCCTTTGCACCCGGCGCGGCCACGTCCACCGTCAAGTTGGACCAGTCCGGGGACGGCCGCATGGACGACCCAACCACCGCACCAGCCGCATCCGCACACCGATCGATGGCGGAATTCATCGACCGCCTGCGCTCGATGCTCCGTGTGCTGCGGTCGCGTACCTTCGCCCAAGGCGACGACGCCGACGCCAACTGGATCGAACTGACCTCTCGCTGGACGGAACGCCATTATGTGCTGGTGGATATGCTGGAGGCGGCCTTCGTGGCCGTGATGTTCTTCCCCTCCACACTCAACGGCATGGCGGTTTCCGGCGACCCACTGATCTATATGCCGGGCTGGGGCGTCGTGCCTGCGGCGATAATCACCGCGGTGATACTGTTGCCGCTGGCGTTCCGGCGGCGTTTCCCGGAGGCCAGCGCGCTGGCGATGGCCGTGGCGGCGGCGTTGCAGCTCATGGTGCTGCCCTCGGTTCTGGGGTTGAATGTCTTCGCGTTGGTGTCGGTGTATTCGGCGGTGCTCTATGGCCGTCCCCAGGTACGGCGTTGGGTGATCGTGGCGCTGGCCGTCGATTCGGCGCTGTTCGGCGCGAAGGTGATGGCCGGATGGAACGGCTATGACACTCTTCTCGCCTTCATGGCGGGCTATGGCGGCGACGGCACGCGGCGCATGGCGATTCTGCTCAGCGCCGCGTTCCCGGGCGGCATGGTGTTCGTGATGGGCATGGGTTGCGTGGCGTCGGCGCTGTGGGCTCGTTCGCGTGGCTCGAACGCGTTGGTGCTGCGTCAGCGCGAGGAGGCGTTGCGGGCCGAACAGGAGCGGGTCAAGGTGCTGTCCGCCAATTTTGAGCGGGAGCGCATCGGAGCGGCGATCCAGGCCGAGGTCTCCGCCACGCTGGACACCGTTGTCATGCAGGCGGACGCGGGGCTCGCGCTGTTCGAGGGGCGAGGGCATGGTCAGACGGACGCGGACTCTCCCGCGCCCTCGCCTTCGCCGGAGGCGATCGCCGCGGCCTTCGAGGCGATCGGGCGGCGTGGGCGCGAGGCGTTGGCGCATATGCGCCAGTTGCTCGGCGTGCTGCGGGAAAGCGGCTTCTCCGACGAGGCGCATGCCGGCGCGCAGGCCTCTCCGAGGTTGGCCCCGGCCGAAAGCCTCGAGCAGCAGTTGGCGCGCGCTCAGGGTTAATTCAGGGTTTCGCTTCACTTTGGAGCCTGCTCAAGGCCGCTACAGTTGGAAGATATGAGCGATATGCAAAGGATTCGCGTGGCGATCGCCGACGACCAGGAGCTGGTGCGCGCCGGTTTCGCGATGGTGATCGGCTCACAGGCCGATATGCAGGTGGTCGGTCAGGCAGGGGATGGAGGCCAGGCCGTGGCGTTGGCCGAGCAACTGCATCCCGATGTGGTGTTGATGGATGTGCGCATGCCCGGCATGGATGGGCTTGAGGCGACCCGCCGCATCACGGCGTTGAACGCGGGCACCGACGAGAACACGGATGATGCGCGCCGCACGCGCGTGGTCATCCTCACGACCTTCGATCTCGACGAATATGTGATGGCCGCGATCAACGCGGGCGCCTCCGGATTCCTGTTGAAGGACACGGAACCCGAGACCTTGCTGAGCTCGATCCGCACCGTGTTCCAAGGCAACGCGATCATCGCGCCCTCCGCCACGCGCCGGCTCATCGAACGTATGGTGGCGAACGGCACCGCCGCCGCGCCTGCTCCCGAACCGAAGCCATATACGGATCCGGAACTCGACGATCTGACCGAACGCGAGCGCGAGGTGCTGGTCGAGATCGCGCATGGCCTATCCAATCAGGAGATCGCGGACAAACTCTTCATCTCCCTGCCCACGGTCAAAACGCATGTGGCGCATATCCTCGCCAAGATCAACGCGCGCGACCGTGTGCAGGCGGTCGTGTTCGCGTATGACAACCATCTCGTCAGCTAGGCACGCCGCATACGCCAATCCAATGCAAGTGAGGCCGTCCCCGTTTCGACAACAGGGGCGGCCTCACGATCAGAGGAGCCGAAGCAAAGGCTCAGGCGCCGATCAGGTCGAGCATCTGCGCAACGTTCTTCTTGCCGAATTCGACCTTCTGCTCGCCATTCCTGTTGATGACTATGCAGGGCACGCTCATCGCGCCATACTGGTCCTTGAGCTCCGGGAAGTGGGAGACGTCGTAGGCCTCTGCCTTCACATGAGCACTGCCGGCGGCGATGCGCTGCGAGGCGAGCACGGTCTCGGGGCACATCGTGCAGGTCAGGGAGACGAGGATCATGATGTCGGTCTCGTCGGTGATCGCGGCGATGCGCTGCTCGGAATCCTCGTCGAGCTGCTGGCCGGGACCGGCGGCGTTGTAGAGGCCGAGCACGAAGGAGTTGAACTCGTGTCCGGAGGGCACGCCGTGGAAGGCGAGTCCGGTGGGCTTGCCGTCGACGACGACGCGCACGCAGGGGCGGGCGCCCGGCAGCACGCCGGAGGCGTCGAAGCGGGCGCGGCCGTTGTCGTCGGCATCGGCCTGACCGGCCGCCTGCTCCACGACGACCTTGCCGTCGGACAGGCCCGCGACCTCGGAGACGAACTCCTTGAGACGGGCGGACAGACCGGTGCCGTCGAGTTCCAACGACAGCGTGACCGGACGCTCCATCTTGGAGAAGACCATCTTGAGCTGCTGCTTGGTCGAGTCGGAGAAGAGTTCGCCGGGCTTGCGCTCGTCGCCGCCACGCGAGGGGGCGGGCGAGGGCGTGGTGCCGGCCGGAGTCGATGCCTTCGCGTCGGCCTCATGCTTCTCATAGGCGGTGGCCGTCGGACGGGGCGGCACCAGACCGGTTTTCTCGCTCTTGGCCTTGGCCCAGCGCTCGAGTTCGACGGCGGCGATGGCGCCGTCGGCGGTGGCGGTGACGACCTGGCGCAGATTCTTCTGCCTCAGATCACCCGCCGCATAGACGCCGGGCACGGAGGTCGCGCCGAACTGGTCGGTGACCACGTAACCATGATCGTCGAGGTCGACCAGACCCTTGATCAGACCGGTGGCGGGCACATAGCCTGCGAAGACGAACACGCCGAAGCTGCCGCCGTCGGAGGGCTTCCAGATGGCGGGCTCATCGGTGTTGACGTTGCGGATATGCGCCTCGGCCAGACCTCCCTGACCGGCGATGACACCGTCGAGCACCGTGTTGTAGATGACCTCGATCTTCGGATTGTCCTTGGCCTGCTGGGCCACCGACGCGTCGCAGGTGAAATCGGGCTCGCGCACCAGCATCGTCACCTTCGTGGCGTATTTGGTGAGGAACACGGCCTCCTCCGCCGCGGCGAAACCGCCGCCGATGACGATGACCTCGCGGCCAGTGAAGAACTCGCCGTCGCAGGTGGCGCAGTATGCCACGCCACGACCGGCATATTCCGCCTCGCCCTCGAAGCCGAGCTTGCGCGGGGAGGCACCGGTGGCGACGAGCACGCCGAAGCATTTGAGGTCGCCTCGGCTGGTGTGCACGGTTTTGACATCGCCGTCGAGCTCAAGGCCGGTGACCTCGGCGGATTTGAACTCGGCGCCGAAGTCGGCGGCCTGCTGGCGCATGGTCGCGGTCAGAGCCTTGCCCGAGGTCAGCCCCACGCCGGGATAGTTGACGACCTCCTGGGTGATGGTGATCTGACCGCCGAAATCGGCCTTTTCGACGATCAGCACGCGATAGCGGGCGCGCGCCAGATACAGGCCCGCGGTCAGTCCCGCGGGGCCGCCGCCGATGACGACGACGTCGTAGAGATCCTTGGTATCGGTCATCAGAGCATACCCACAAGGTCCAAGCTGGGCTCGATGGTGTCGTCGCCGGGCTTCCAGTTGGCGGGGCAGACCTCGTCGCCGTGCTCATAGACGAACTGGGAGGCCTGCACGCGGCGCAGCAGCTCCTCGGCGTTACGGCCGACGTTGGAGGAGATGACCTCGTAGGCCACGACCTTGCCCTCGGGGTTGAGGATGAAGGTGCCGCGCTCGGCGGTGCCGTCGGCCTCATTGTAGGTGTCGAGGTCCTTGGCGAGGGTGGCGGTCGGGTCGGCGAGCATCGGGTATTCGATCTTGGCGATCTTCTCGTTGGCGTCGTGCCAAGCCTTGTGCACGAAGTGGGTGTCGCAGGAGACCGAGTAGATCTCGCAGCCGGCGTTCTTGAACTCGCCGTAATGCTCGGCCAGATCCTCGAGCTCGGTCGGGCACACGAAGGTGAAGTCGGCCGGGTAGAAGAAGAACACGGACCAGTGGCCGAGCACATCGGCCTTGGTCACATCGTGGAAGTCGTCGTTCTGGAAGGCCTTGGCCTTGAAGTCGCAGATCTCATGCTGGAGCATCGTCATGGTTGACTGTCCTTTCGGGCTGGGCATCGGCGGTGAAGTCCATTCCGGAGCCGACGCGATTCCATTTGCATACCCCAGCCTAGCCCCTCGGAATGCGAGCCATGGCCGATTTCGCCGTGACCTTATTCACAGATCAATATCATATCCATAATATGAGATAAAATATCTCATATTTAATTCATATGTCCACGGCCGCATCAGTCGCCGGATGTTTTGACGGCGACCTGCGGTTCGGAATCAGGACTCTCCCCCGGCTTCCCATTGTCCGCGAGCCGTTCGCGCAAAACCTCGATCTGTCGTTTCAGTTCGGCGATTTCAAGGGATTGCCGGCCAATGAGTTCGATGCAAAGATCCGCCTGCGAGCCGACGTCATCGACGCGTCCGTCATCCGCGACAGCATCCTGACGTCTCTCCTCACGGCGAGCGGGCATGACATCCGAGGCCTCGCGCCAGCGGGCGAAGGCGCGTTCGATGCGCTTGTATCCGATCAGTTTGGGGCTCATGCCGGCGTCCGCGAAGATCCGGCTCGGCGAGTCGCCGCCGGCATAGCGTTCCATGGCGTGCGTGCGGAACTCCATGGTGTAGTAGATGCGGCTGTCGGTCACCCGGGCCACGGCCGGCAGAGCCTCGAGATACCGGCGCGTCTCCGCGCTGAACGCAGTGCTATTCGCCATGATGGGCTCCTTTCATTGTGAGGGGTTCCGCGATATGACGCCCATGCCGCGGCGTGCCGAAACGCATATGTCGATATATGACCGCTCCCGCACCTATGAGAAGGAGGACGGCGAGGCCTGCGCCCGCGGCCAAGAGCAGGCGCCCCGGCCAGTCATAGTCGGTCGAGTCGGGCGCCACGGGGTTGGGGATGCGATGGCCGCGCACCAGCAGACGGTGCGAGTTGACGCCATACGGCGTGCAGGTGACCAGCGTCGCGTAGTCCTTGGCGGGGTCGACGGCCAGGTGCTTGAAATTGTCCGGCAGCACGACCTTGATCTGATCGACCTGGTAGGTCAGGGTTCTGCCGAGCACATGAAATGCGAATATGTCGCCTTTGCGCAGCTCATCCAAGCCGGTGAGCAGGCGGGCGCTCGGCAGTCCGGTGTGCCCAGAGACGACGGCATGCGTGCCCTTGCCACCCACCGGCAGACTGCTGCCCGGCAAGTGCCCGACCGCGATCTGCAGCACCGCGTCGTCTGTGCCATGGTAGATCGGCAGACGGGTCTTGAGCTTGGGAATCGTGACGTATCCCATGATGCCGGTGCCGGTCACGTCCAATATGGATTCATATGACCGCCGGTCCGCGTCGGAGGGGCGCATGGCGTCATACCAGCGCGCCATCTGGTCCGTCTGAGCGCCGGTTTCGAGCCGTTCGTTGTATTCGCGCGCCGCGCCCAGCAGTTGCCTGCGCTCCGCTTTGCCCATGTCCTCGGTTTGCCTGACATACGAGGACACCGCACGCGACTGATGCGCCCGGTTCCACCAATCCGCCACCGTCGGATACGCGATCAGCCCAAGGCCGACGATCAGCAACAGTACGAAGAAAGCGACCAGCCAGCGCGTGCCCCGCCCGCTGGGAACCGGCCTCGACCCCGACGCGGCTCTCATGACGAACCGCCTTTCCATGCAACCATGGGATCGCGCTCACCCACGCGTCTGTCCGCGTCCACGCGACGCTCTCAGCGCGATCACGCCGACGACGACCAGAGCCACGGCCAGCACGACCACACCTGCGATGGCCGAACCGGTCTTGCCGATCTCCTTGCCGGGAGTGCCAGGGGTTCCCGGCTCACCGGGCTTCCCAGGTTCGCCTGGTTCACCCGGTTCATTGGGCTCCTCCGGAGTGGGAGGTTCCTCCTCGTCATACGTGTTGACGATGGTGATGGTCGTGCCCTCACGATCGATGCTCGTCGTATAGCCATCGGGCACGGTCTTCTCGACCACCGTCCACTCACGGCCTTTGTCAAGATCGGTCCACTCGTGCGTCCAGTTATTCGACTCGTTGAGCTCGACCTCCTAGACCACCACGCCGTCCTTAAGCAGCTGGACGATCACCTTGGCGGGGCGCTTGCCGTCGGCGTTGTCGTTGTCCTTCCAGACCTTGACGACCTTGATATGCCCGTCCTCCTCGGGCGGTGTCGGCGGGTTGGGCGTGCAGCTGGTCTTCGGCTCGACTTTGACATTCGTACCCTCGGTCGTGTTGTCTCTGTCGGTGCTCGTCGGCAGCGAGACCAATAGCGCGCCGGAGTCACAGGTCATGTCACCGTCCGCGTAGCCGCCGTAGAGAATCAGATACAGACCGTCGGGCAGATTCTTAAACTTATGGACGCCATTGGCATCCGTCTCGCCCTTCTGCAGGGGCTCGACGTTGTCGCGCCGCACATAACCGGCCAACGTGTTCGCCAAATCGCGCAGCTCGTCCTGAGACATATCATTCAGCGACGGCCAATTCACCTTGTATCCTTCGAAGGCAACAGTGGGTTCGCCCTGCCAGTTCTTGTCCCACGTGGCGACCTGATGCAGCTCCACGCTCACACCGGGGATGGGGGTCTTGTCATGCTCGTAGGTGAACGTGATCGACCCGCCGCTGGCTGACTCCGCGGCCTCCGCCGTGGCGGTCGCAACAAAGCTCGTAAGCATCATGGCGAGAGCGGCGAGCAACGCCACCACACCACCGAGACTTCCCCGGTTTCTCCGGCCCTTGGACCATTCAGTCATAACCACTCTTTTCCCTCGAAACCAACGAATTGCAAATTCAACAGATTGAAGCCCATGCCCGGGCCGGAACCAAGCGGGCTCGACGACCCCGGCATGGAGGTTCGCCCCGTCATAACCCCGACGGGATCAGGGGTTCAGTTATCGATATTCAGCTGTCCCTAGATGAAATATCGTGAATCAACGCACATTCCGACGCTTGCGCAGGGTGATCGCCAAGCCGAGGGCAGCGGCGATCACAATGACCGCGCCAGTCGCATAGAGAATGGTCGTGCCCATGCCGCCGGCGGATGGCAGTTCGGAACCAGGCTTGTTCTCAATCTCAACCGTCTTGTCTTCGTCAGCGGCCGAATAATCATTCACATACACATTGCCTTTGCTGTCGATGACGATCTTGACCGGGTTCTCTAACTTGTCGTAGCCAGATGGGGCCTTGGCCTCAGTCAGGTAGTAAGTGCCGGAGTCCAGACCAATCAGGTGAATCTTTCCCGAAGCTGGAGTCGTGAACTCAGACGCCGCTTCCTCACCGGCTTTGGCGAGGCGATACTGGTCGACGCCATCCGCACCGGTCGGGCCCTTCACGAACTTCAACGTGTTGTCATCAGTGGCGGGGCTGCCAGTGGACAGCTTGAACGTCGCTCCAGCAAGCAGAATCCGATCATTCCCCTTCTGCGTGTATTTGAACACCTTGAACTCCCACACAAATGTGGTGGTCTTGTCATGCTCGGTCTTCTGGTTGTTGCCGTACTCCAGATATGTGTCGTTGGGATTGCCTGCGCCAGAGATAACTGCATCTTTGCTAACCGTGGCCGAATAAGTCACGACAATGTCGGTGCCTGCTAGATTAGCGACAAACGAGTCGGCAAAGCTCACGGTGAACGTATCCCCCTGGTCCGGGGTCTTCAGCAACTGCCATGTGTCCTCGTCTGCCTCTACTTCTGTGCCATTGACGTAAACCGTGACGGTGTTGTTGAACGTGAGTCCTTTGCTCAGCGTGTCATGAAGCCTATAGTTCTTCGCACCTTTCTTTACATGGATGATGGTCTTGAAGTTCACGGTATCGCCAATTGCAGCGTCGTTTTTATCGCCCCACTGATTACCTTCCTGAACTTGCTTGTCTATCGTCGGTCCATCATTTTTGTCCGTCGTGTCAGCGCTAGGCTGAGTGGTTGTCAGGCCTACCAGCGCTCCCGTGGTCGACTCAACGAGGTAGTAGCCGAGAGGCAGGTTATTGAAGCGCACAGATCCCATGCTTTCGCTGGAGTCCTGATAAGAAGCGTTTTCGGAATTTCCCTCGGTCGCGCCGACAGTGTAGTGACCGCTGTCCGCGATGTCTTTGCCATGTTTTTGGGCATAGGCGAGAGCAGCTTGGGCGAACGCCCGCTTGTCCGAGTCAGATGCCTGGATGCCATCCTCCTCCTTATTGGAATCTTTAATCCAAGTCACATAGCCATCGGCGTCAACGGAAACATAGGGATCAGCCGCATCACTGGTCAGAAAATCATCCCAACCATTGGCAGCCTTGTATTTGAACGCCGAATAATCCGCGTTCGTTTCCAAGGTCAGCATCTGGTAGACCCTGTATGTCTGTCCATCTTTCACTCTATGCACCGTCACCGAGCCGGTTTGTTCCGCAGCCGTCACCGCGCGGAACATCCCCGACTCGTCCGCACTGGCGGTGGCTGTCATCATGCCGCCGGTCAACAGCATCGCCACGGCCGCGGCAACGCCAGCCAAGGCTTTGAATATTCTCCTCATTGAAGTCTCTTTCTCTTGTTGGAACAATCTGCCTTGAATTGGGTGGATGCATAGGATTTGCCTATGGACAAAGGTTCATCCATCTCTCCCAGAAAATCCGGGTCTCGGAAACTCACCATGCTCACCACCGCCTGCGCGCATAGGCAAGACCGCTCAGGCTGATGCCGACAAGCAACAGTCCGCTCCACAACAGAGTTCTCGTGCCCATGCCTCCAGTGGCGGGAAGCTCGGGACCGGCATGGTTGGCGATTTGGATGGTGGTTGAGCCGGTGAACAGGTTGTTCAGCGAAATCGGTTTGTTTTGGGCATCAACAAGGTGCTGCTTGTTAATGCTTGACACACATCCCTTGATTCCCTCATCACCTGTCTGAATGCAGTAATCGTCGTAGTGCTGCGTGATCGACAGCGTGGACCAGCCGACATCGTTCATCAGCGTGACATCCTCATACGAGGGGCGCTGATCGGTCGAACCGGTGACACCGTATTCCAACAAGGCCGCGCTGTTCTTGTAGGACAGGTTCATGGAACCCGCGGAGGACTCGTCATTCCACGAATACTGCCAGCCTTTCTGCTGACTGTAGCTCGGCTCACCGCCTGTTCGCAGCTCGGCGATGATGTCGCTCAGCGTGGCATCGATCTGGTCGCTGGTTGCGAAACGCGCCATCGTCCTGACCAGCTGACCGACACCCGAACGCACACGCACGCCATCATTATCTTGACCAGCATCCGCGTAAACACCATCTGAAGTCACCACGACCTTGGTCAGACCGTCGTGCAACGTATACCCATCAGGAGCTTTGACTTCCTTGAGGTAATACGCTCCCTCCTCGAGCACCTTGCCATCGGAGGGGAATGCCGCGGCGCTGTCCATGATGTACTTGCCGTTGACGCTCAGCGACTTTTGGGTGGTGACCGTGTCATAGGGCCGAGCGTTATCGATGAGTTTGCCCTCCGAGTTCACCTGATCCGCCTTGTACAGCGCGAACTGCGCGGTGAGTTTCTCACCGCGTTTGGTGATCGGCTGATAATCCTCGTCGGTCTTCTGCACATACAGCGAGTTCTTGATATTCGGCACATGAAGGTTCACCGAGAACTTGCGCTGGTACGGCGCAGTCCCATTGGTGTCTTCGATGAAGAGCCGGTGCGTGTTCCCAGCATTCGCATCGGCCAGGGAACCGTCCGTGAAATAGTACGCCACGGTGTACTTCGTATTGCCTATGTCGCCACCGGTGCCCTTGAGCATGTTGTAATACGTGCTGATATCGCCCGGCAGCTCCTCGATATTGGTCTCATAGGAACCGCTGGAATTCAACAGGAAGCGATGTCCTTTTCCTTCCCTGGCCGCCTGGGCGATTGTGCCGATGTCAGTCACGCCGCTGCCTTCAGGTGCTGTCGTCCAACCGTTGAGTGAATCACCCGAGACGATCTTCCAATTATGCGTGTCATTGAGACCGGCCTTCCCAATCCCCTCGTATTTGAGCACCATGGCGAACAACGTGCCCTGCTTAAGGGATTCCTCGCTGATCTGCTCGCCCTTGGTGCCCACGGAACTCGCCTTATAGATGTCATGCGGCGCGGAGACCAACACACCCGCGTTGGCATAGGCACCGGTCTGCCATTCGTTGCCTTGCAGTGAGGTGACATAACCGCCGAACTCATTGGCATCCTCGGCGGGATGATATTCCAGCAGCACGTCCCCAGCCGAGCGATATCCCTGTGGAGGATTCACTTCGTGCAACCGGTAGCGAATGTAGCCCTTTTTGTCATACACCTCGTCGAAGGAAATGGGCGTCTCCGTCTGCGGATCGACCAACACCAAGGCACCGTTCTCATCCGTGGTGCCCTCGGCCACCAGCGTCTTTGCGCCGTCGACCCACGTGTCATTCTTGTCGTCATAGGTCTGCCCATACAGTTCGAAGGACACGCCCTCGATCGGATTGCCCACCTGATCGACCTTCACGATCTGACTCTCGGGCACCGTGACCAAGTTGAAGCGCAGCTTCATATTCGAGGCGAAGTTGCCGCGTTCCAAATAGAAGAACTTCAAGGTGTGGTACGTGTTATCGGCGAAGGTGTCCTTATTCTCAGCCCACAAGGCTTCGTTTTCAGCTCCAGCAGCCGTGAACTGGTCCCTGATTGTGGTGCGCGACAGCTCTTTGCCGTCTGGATTGCCTTCGTTCAGCTTGCTGTATGTGATGACATCGCCGGTCTTGAAGTCGATTTTGATCCTGTTGGCATCATGGATGCCACCGAGATCGCCCACGAGCACATCGTCGATGAAGATCCACACATCGTCGTCACCGGAGAACTCATAGCTCATGTCCTGCTGGGCGTCCTGCACAATGCCGTCCTTGGGCTGGACGAAACGGGTGGACATCGTCATGCCGAACCAATGGTTGAGCTTGGCATCTGTGTTCTTGACATTAGGATTCGCGACGAGTTTGCCGTTCTCGGTCTTGGTGCCGTCGAACACGGTCTGCGCGTCGTTGAAGGGGAAGAACTGCCCGTTCGGTATGGCATTGTTGTCAGTGTGCTTCATCACCGCCCAGGAGTCATACAGTTTGAACTTGTTAGAGGCCTCATCGTATGACGCGAAATTCTGCTGGCTGTCGTAGTAGTAATACTTGTCGTCATCCACCTGCAGCAAATTGCCGACATTGCGATGGGCCGCGCGATACGCCGACGACTCGCTCGAATCTGCGGGGTCAAACAGATAGGACAATGATTCGCCGTTCGTGCTGGCTAGTTTCGGCATTCCGCTGACGAGTTGGCGTTCCACGATGCCGGTTCGCGGGCCACCGCCGGAACCGGTCCAAGAGTTGATGCCGCACTTACTGTAATCAGGCGGATTGCCCATATTGCCACAACCACTGCCGCCATACACGAACTTAAAGTCATGTTCTTTGTCGATACCGATGTCAGAACCAGCCACCCAATTAGGCTGGCCATCGCCGCCATTCTTGCCGGTGTCGACCGAATCGCGGTTCTCCATCCAGTAGTCGAACAGATTGATGGTGGTGCCGGAGGGCGAGACGGTGTTCTTGACCGTGTGCTCGTCGAAGTTCACCTTCTGCTTGGTGTCTGCGGAAGAATCGGTGGTCTCGTCCGATTTCTCGCTGTCTGGCGTTGACGGCGCAAGCTGTTCGTTTCCGGAAGGCTGCGAATCCTCGGACGGTTCAGAGGACTCCCCCAGCTCCGTCGTCTTATCCGAGGACGGATCCTCGGGGTCTCCTTGTCCTTCGGAGCCGGACGGCTCTCCGGACTCCGTTTGTCCCGCGGAATCAGACGAATCTCCGGATTCAGTTGGATTCGTTGAATCAGTCTGCTCCCCTGTCTCAGCGACATCGGACTTGCCGGCGAGCGCGTTGTCGGCATCGCCAGCCGCTCGCTGACCGGTTTCCGTCGTCCCTTGAGCACCCCTCTGCCCAGTCTCGACGCCATATGCCGACGCACCGGCGACCATCGTGCCGCATAGCAGGCCTACCGTCACCGCCATGCTCACCGCATGAGAGAGCATGCGGCGGCCCGTCTGCTTTAAGCCATCGTCATGTTTCGATTGTCTAACTGACACGATCCCTCTTTCTCCGGGCGGAACAATCAGGGAACACCACACACCCTTGTTGCTTAAAACGGATACCCCCCCCCGGACATGACGGAGCAAAGCCTCCTGACGCATAACACGCCGGAAAAGCGCCAGCAATCCCCTGTATTTGAGCAGAATCTGCTCCCGCGTCCTCATCACGCACGACAACCGCGTATTCCCCCAAAGAGACCATAAAGGGATAACGCAACATGCCCCCATCACCAACACATCGGCGACGTCGACGACGCATTGGTTTATTTTTCACGCCATGCCCGCCACTATTAAGTTTTTGCGCGAAATGACCGATCGAGGAGTCAAGCCATGAGCATTTCAGACGAACAGCAAGACTGCGAGCAAGCGCAAGTCAGCCTTGCTAGAGAAACGAAAGCGAAAGCCGGATGCCCAAGTATCCTGGGGACCGGCTCCCGCGCTATCAGCCTTACGCGTGACTTATATGCGGCTCACACCAGCAGCGCTTCGTTGCGCAGCACCGGTACGTCGGCGATGTCGGCGGACAGCGTATCGAGCTGGTCGTTAAGCGACGCTTCGTCCACGACGGGGATGTCGAGCAACCGGCGCGCCGCCGCGTGCAGATATGCGTTGAGCGCGTCGATGCGCCCCGGTTCCATCGGATGCGCGGGGTCATCCTCCAGGGTCACATCCAGCGCACGGCGCAGCCATTCATGCTGAACCGGTCCCATGATCTGCCGCGCCTGCGATGCGAACGACATCGTGCTGTTCGAAGGCTGAAGTCGGTCCATCACTTCAGGTATCCACGCCCCGCCCTGCCAATCGGACCGCATATCGTTCTTGAACAGACCCATGTTGTGGTCGAACAACGGCGCCGGGCCAACGATCCGACCCGTGCGGTTGTCGCGCAGCAGTCCATGGTTGTTGGCATGCCGGTCCTGGTTCACGATCAGTGCGTCGAACACGAGCATCGTGCGCATCGCCTCGAACTCCCCCAGGGAAAGCGCCCGAGCGCATGCCAGAATCGCCGGGAAAGACGACAACCCGGTGGCGGCGTAGAACGGGACGAAGGACACGTCCCTGGTGTTCATGATCGGGCAGACCGAGGCGAGTTTGCCCTTCCACTGGGCCAGATGATAATTGACGGCCGGAACGCCGATCTTGGTGGCCAGCTGTGAGGCGAGATATTCGGAATACGGCTCCATGCCGGCGTTCGCATACCCCTCGCTGCCGGCCTTCCACAGTTCCAGTCCGCCGCGGCCGCGGCGCCATGCCTTCGGGAACTGACCATCGGTGGTCCATTCGCTCGACAAACCGATGGCATGTTTTTCACTGGAGGTATGGCCGGTGTAGGCGACGATGGCAAGCGTTTCATCAAGCGGGTTGTCGAACAGATTGATGTCGGCGAACCGCAGATCCTCGCCCGCACGCTCCACCCAGTAGGAATCGTTGATGGACAGCCCCTTGCATAGATCGATGATGCCGAGCGTATCCGAGATATCAAGCCCCGCCTGCCGCAGAATCTCGACGGCGAACCGGCGGTTCCGTGGAATCGTGCGGCGCTGCAGCCATGCGGTCAGCTTGTCATCATCGGGCTCGGGGGCCAGCGGAAACGGCAGACGGGCGCGTTCTCGCTCATCGAACCAGAGGACATGCGCGCGCAGCGTTCCGGCGAGCAGTCCCTCGCCGTAGGCAGCTTCGAATTCCAGCAAAGGCGTGTCATATAGCCGCATCACATATCGCATCAACACACTCCTTCTCCTTCGCCGGGACCGATTTTGCGCTTTGCCTGCCATCATAATCGCGCCTTGCGATGGAGTGCCGTCCGCTGCGGCTGGCGAGAGATGCGGCTAGACTGGATATCGAGGAGAGGGAGCGAGGGAACACTGAGGCGACGCTTTGCGAAGGAGATTCCATGGACGGCGAAAGACGTATTCCCATCGATTGGCGGCAGGTGCAGGCGTGCGCGACGCCGGGACGACGGTTCAAATCACGCACGGACGCCGCGGTCAAGTCCGTCTGCCCCAATGACGCGGAGATCTGGCGGGCGCGCGTCGTTACGCTCGATAAAAGGGACTGGCTGGCCGTCGTTTCCTCAAGCGTGGCCAATTTTCCGTGGGATATGCTCATCCAAGCAGCCGACTGCATCCGGCTCCAGCTATTCCCCGACGCTCTCTATATCGTCAAAGGCAATTCGCGCACGATGCTGGCGCATATCACCAGAAAAGACGTGCGTCTGCGCCCTCTCTCCGGCCCCGATCCGGCCGGCGAATACCGCGATGGTTCGCGCACGCTGGCGCAGGTCTACCGGGTGCAGTAGGCGTTTTTGATTTGTGGCTTATAGCCTTTCCTCCACCGATATATGACATATGCATGGTAGTCCTATAATGTGGTACCATATATGCATGTTCGAATGTGAGGAATCGGCCTTCAAGCACTGGTTCTCGCAGGCGCAGATCGATTACGTGATCACGCATGCAGTGGCGGTGTTTGAGGTCGAGTCGCGAAAACCCGGCGACCGCACCATGGCCTTCCTCGGGTACGTGGACGAGTCACGGGAACGTCGCGTGGAGGTGCTGGTCTCCCAGCGCACTCGAAAGGTGTTCCATGCAATGGACTGCCGCCCTGAGTGGCAACGGTTCTTCGACCAGGCGGAATGAAAGGAGCAACCATGGCACGCAACGATGAATGGTCCGAGCTGTCGGACTCGTATGCGCAGCATACCCCGAAGATCGTCGGCGAGGTCATCCGCCCCCGCAGGACGCTCACCGCAGAAGACCTGGACGATATCTTCGCGGGTCGTCCGCTTGCGGAACAGCCCCGACAGCAGGCGTCCGTAATGTGCAAGACCTATCTGACGCCGGACATGGCCTCCATGGCCGACGCGCAGGCCAAGAAAGAGCGCCTGTCCAAAGCGGCTCTGCTGCGCAAGGCGCTGGCGGCATACCTCAACAATCCCGCTGCGGCGGATGCCCGCATCCCACAAGCCGCATAATTACAAACCGGAACCGCGGGCTATTGCCTGCAACCTCGATCGCACCGGCCCCTCGCAAGAGGGGCCAGGTTGTTTTTCTCCCTAGATATGTATCGCCCAATCTTTTCGGAATGGCAGTCACACCAAGCATGACTACAAACGACAAGTACTCCTACGATGTGTTCATTTCCTATGCCTGGTCGAAAGAACAGTCGGAATGGGTGCGGCTGATTGCCTCCCATCTTCACCTCATGGACTTCCAGGTCGGCCTTGACAATAATCTTCCGTATGGGGATGATTTGATCGCCTTCATGAAAAGCCTCTCCGACGCTCGCCACGTTCTTGTGATCGTCGATCAAACCTATCTGGAGAGAGCTCAAAAGGCTGGAACGGGAGTCGCCACGGAATCCCAACAAATTCAAGATGTCCTTAATGAAAGGCCATCCAACTGGCTGAGCTTCATCGCAGTGGATAATGCCGATTTCTCCCTGCCGAATTGGCTGAGCAAGAATAATCCCAAGGGATTTAATTTCAACCAACGTAAGGATGGATTTCTCTACGATTCCCAGATTGAAGACTATGGCGTTGGATCGTTGATTTTCCAGCCGATAAGTCGAATGCAGAAGACCTCGCGCTCATTCGCAAGCGAATGTTGCGAGTCGAGCGTATCAAGAACCTTCGCGACCCGAACCGCTGGACGAATCCCAATCTCGAAGGCACCGTTCACTTCGAGTACCTGAAAGCATCCCATAACACTTTCACAATGGGCCATGGCATACATGAATTCCGTTTCAATGTTTCAGAATGCGGGAAACAGACCCTGTATGTGTATAACGACGATGTGCTAGCAGTGGACATTCTTCCGCAATCTCGCTCGATTGATGAAGCCGCTGGGAACATACAAGAGGGCAGACGTGT
This sequence comes from Bifidobacterium sp. LH_730, assembly GCF_056355835.1. Lineage (NCBI taxonomy): Bacteria > Bacillati > Actinomycetota > Actinomycetes > Bifidobacteriales > Bifidobacteriaceae > Bifidobacterium > Bifidobacterium sp. LH_730. The sequence goes on along the minus strand of NZ_JBKETB010000004.1, from coordinate 151,154 downwards.
CATTGCCGATAAAGGACAGAGCGTGGTCCTCTTGAACGATGATGGATGTCTCTGCGTTATCCGCATCATTGATGTGCTCAACACAGGCGACCCTAACTCAACGTTTGTGGATTTCTCATACAAAATCGTTTGCGAGTAGGCAGAAAATGAGCTTCAAGATACCACTTACGAGAAGAAGTCCTGATTTCTCAATCGCATGAACAAATTCGGTAAAAGAGGGGTCGGTTGCTTTTAAAAACTATATGGACGCAGCGCGGCTCTCGGCTAGGGTGAGGCCGCCTGGGACGTGGCCGATTGCGTGCTCAGCCAGCCATGTGGAAAGCTGGGTGGAATCATTGGTTTCGTAATAGCGCAACAACTTGTCCGTGAATTCACGCTTCAGCGATGGGGCGATGGAGAACACGCCGACGCCGGCATTAATCAGCACATGGTTCGCCGCCATGATCGCAGTGCGTTTATTCCCGTCATTGAACCATTGGCCTCGCGTGATGGCAAGGAACGTCCGTATCGCACGTTCCTCGGGATCGTCGATACGAGACAACTCCGTAATGCAATCATTCGATGTGGCCAACGTCGGAATCCCGGGAATCCAATCGGTTCCCCCGATCCTCACCATAATCTGCCGCAACGCCCCCGGATCGCGCACAACGCCTCCGGAGCCCAGAAGACGGTTGTATTGGCAGACATACGCCCAATCCAGCGTCTGGGACACGTTGTCGAACAGAAACATCCATGCATGCTTGATATTGTTCACGACCACAATGTCGTTGACGGCCATGCCCTGCGGCGCACGCCCCTCGAAGATCTCCTCGGTGTCGGGGAACGTGATGCCATCGACCTCGATGTTCGAGGTCTTCCACACTAGGTCAAGAATGAGTCGCTTCGCCAATTCCACGGCCTCGTTGCGTTTTGCATCATTCTCATGCATCGAGTCTCCCCATCAGCGGTCATCAAGCAATAAAAACAAGAGCCTCCGGGTTTGAGCACTGTGAGGAGGCTTGGAGGCTACTGTTGTCGGGCTAGCCGGATTTGAACCGGCGACATCCTGCTCCCAAAGCAGGCGCGCTACCAAACTGCGCTATAGCCCGTTGTGCGCGAGGAACACGCGGTCCGAGCACGCACGAACAACCAGTATAACGCAACATCCGCCCCATCGACCCATTGGCGGTAAAATGGATTGTCGGCCTGCCGCCGGGCGGGCACGAACATGGGAAACACGGGGATGCAGGAACGATATTCCCGAGGAAATCCCAGCGGATAAAAAAGATACGAGGGAGGCCGGCATGGGGCGTCACCAACGGGCCGAGACCTCCGGTCTGATCTCCTTCTTCGTATGCGCCGTGATCGGCGCGATTTCGATGAACCTCTATATGGAGGCCGCGCCGGCCATCTGGCAGGTCACCCAGCGCCGGTTCATGGTGTGCTCGGGCATCGTCGCGGCATGCGGCGTCATCTCGTTCTGCCTGGGATACATGCGCCAGTCCCGTTCCCTGAACTTGAAGCACGGCTGGCTCGCGCCCGTGCGCCGCATCTTCGAGACGCTGTCCCTGTCCGTCGTCTACGCGGCGACGATATTCCTCTCCTCCTTCGCCCTGATCTCGGTGGCGGGCGACATCATGGGCAACGCGATGTTCGCCGGCTATCTGTCGAGCGTGTGCGCGGCCTTCGCCGGCATAGTCGGCTACATGACCTTCGTGCAGGCGGAGATGATGAACGCGAAGACGCTGGCCTCGCTGCTGCCGTTCTTCGTCGTCTCGGGCGTGTGCACGGCGGGATTGACGACCGACGACCCGTATTGGTATCACAACAACTTCTCCCAGCTGGGCGACCGCACGACCTTCGCGGCGCGCATGTTCAACTCCACGCTGATGCTGGCCGGCGTATGCATCATCATCGTCAGCTACTTCGCGATCTCCGAGCTGCTGACCACCGAACGCCTGCAGCGCCTGTGGCATGACCACACGCGCGAGGACCCGAACCGCGGCTATGAGATCCCCCATTTCATGACGCGCATCAGCGTGCTCGCCGCCCTGCTCATGCTCTCCGGGCTGGCGTTCGTGGGCATCGGCGCGTTCCGCTACACGCCGCACAACCTCCTGCACAATATCTGCGCCAAGGGCCTGCCCTTCGTGATGCTCGCGCTGTTCCTGGCGCTGCCATGGCTGGCGCCGCGCCTATCGAAGGCGACGATGGTGATCTCCGACCTCGGGGCGCTGGTGTGCGCCCTGTTCTGGGCGAATATGATGCAGGGCCGCAACACGCTGACCAATGTGGAGGCGGTGGCCGGGCTCATGTTCCTCGGCTGGTTCATCGTCTTCTCCCGCCAGATCGCGGCCATCGAAGCGGACCGCGTGGCCATGCAGCTGGCCCGTCTGCAGGCGCATGTCGACGAAGGCATCGAGTCGCGCCTGCCGGCGGATCGCTGAGCGGGATATCCGTCCCTACCGGCCCATCCGCTCCTGCCCCGCGCGTCCGGCGCTCATCAGGATCATCAGACTGCGCGACTGAGCCGTGATCGAGAACCCGGCCTCATAGGTCAGCTCCGGCCCCTTCGGATTGTAGGTGTCGACGACGAGCTGCCACTTGTCGCCGTAGCGTTCGTCGGGCAGTGTGAACTGGATCGGCTCGTAATGCGCGTTGAAGATGAGGATGAAGTCGTTGTCGACCATCCGGTTGCCGTACCAATCGGTCTCCGGGATGTCGGCGCCATTGAGGAACACCATCATCGAGAACGCGTGCGTGTTGCCCCAGTCGTCCATGTCCATGATCGAACCGGTGTGGTCGAACCATTCGACCTGCGGCACGGTGTCGGCCTGGTCCCCCGGCTCGCGCCCTTCGAAGAACCGGCGGCGGTGCAGCACCGGATGGTCGAGCCGCAGATGGATGAGCTTGGAGACGAAGGCGAACATGTCGCGACGGACCTCGGTCAGGTTCCAGTCGGTCCACGAGATCTCGTTGTCCTGGCAGTAGGCGTTGTTATTGCCCTGCTGGCTGCGTGCCACCTCGTCGCCGCCGCAGATCATCGGAACGCCCTGCGAAACGAGCAGCGTGGCGAACATATTGCGCATCTGACGGGCGCGCAGCTCGTTGACGTCGCGGATGTTGGTCGGCCCCTCGACGCCGCAGTTCCACGAGCGGTTGTTGGACTCGCCGTCTCGGTTGCCCTCGCCGTTGGCCATGTTGTGCTTCTCGTTGTAGCTGACGAGGTCGGCCATGGTGAAGCCGTCGTGCGCGGTGATGAAGTTGACCGAGGCGACCGGGCGGCGCCCGTTGACCTGGTAGAGGTCGGAGCTGCCCATGAGGCGCGAGGCGAATTCGGGCAGGGTCGAGGGCTGCGAGCGCCAGAAGTCGCGCACGGTGTCGCGGTAGCGGCCGTTCCATTCGGACCAGCTGGAGGGGAAGCCGCCGACCTGATAGCCGCCGGATCCCAGGTCCCAGGGCTCGGCGATGAGCTTGACGTGGCAGAGCACCGGGTCCTGTTCGACGATGTCGAAGAAGGCGGAGAGCTTGTCGACCTCCTGGAACTGACGGGCGAGTGTGGCGGCCAGATCGAAGCGGAAGCCGTCGACATGCATCTCGGTGACCCAGTAGCGCAGCGAGTCGGTGATCAGCTGCAGCGCGTGCGGCGAGCGCATGAGCAGCGAATTGCCGGTGCCGGTGGTGTCGAAGTAATGCCTGGGATCGTTGTCGACGAGCCGGTAATACGCCTGGTTGTCGATGCCGCGCATGGACAGGGTCGGGCCCATATGGTTGCCTTCGGCGGTGTGGTTGTAGACCACGTCCATGATGACTTCCATGCCGGCCTTGTGATAGGCCCTGACCATCGCCTTGAATTCGTTGACCTGCTCGCCGCGCTGGCCGGAGCTGGAATAGGCGTTGTGGGGCGCGAAGAAGCCGATCGTGTTGTATCCCCAGTAGTTCGTCAGACCCTTCTCCTGCAGGAAGGAGTCGTTGACGAACTGCTGGCTGGGCATCAGCTCGATGGAAGTGACGCCGAGGTGCTTCAGGTATTCGATGACGGTGGGATATGCCAGTCCCGCGTAGGTGCCGCGGATCTGGGGCGGCACGTATTGGTTGAGGTTGGTCATGCCGCGCACATGCGCTTCGTAGATCACGGAGTCGTGATACGAGATCATGGGGTGCTGGTCGTTGCCCCAGTCGAAGAAGGGGTTGACGACGACGGATTTCATCGTATGCGCGGTCGAGTCGAGGTCATTCATGCGGCTTGTGTCGTCGGGACTGTCGAACCAATACGAATACAGGCTTTCGTCGCCGTCGATATTGCCCTCGATGGCCTTGGCATACGGGTCGAGCAGGAGTTTGCTGGGATTGCAGCGCAGCCCTCGGTCGGGATCGTAGGGACCGTGGACGCGGTAGCCGTATCGCTGTCCGGGCTGGATGCCGGGCAGATAGTTGTGCCAGACATACGAGTTCTGCTCGTTCATCTCGATGCGGGTCTCGTTGTCGTCATCGTCGAACAGACACAGTTCGACCTTCTGCGCGACTTGGGAGAAGAGGGCGAAGTTGACTCCCGCGCCATCGTAGCTTGCACCAAGGGGATACATGGATCCGGGTCTGATCTGCATGCTTCTAAGTATGGCACGATTCGCGTGCGCTTGTGGGTTTTGCGGTCCCTTCGGCGTTCTTCAGTCGATTCCGGCGCGTTGCCGGCGCAGTCGTTCGCGTTGGATCGCGATGATCGAATTGGAGGCGGTCACGTCGAGCGCCTTGAGTCCGGCCCAGTCGATCCACCCGGATGCGACGTGTTCGTCACGGTCGAGATCGAGGGGCACGCGGCGCCATGCGTCCATATGGATGACCATGATGTGGGCGAGTTCATCGGTCATGCCTTCCGAGGACCAGCAGTCGGCGACCTGTTCGATTCGGTATCGTCCCGGTTCCGGCGCGACGCCGGTTTCCTCGGCGAGCTCGCGCAACGCGGCTTGTTCGACCCCCTCCCCCGCGTCCATGAGACCGGCCGGCAGTCCATAGGCGAAACGGTCGCAACCGATGCGGTATTCCCTCTCGATCAGATACCGGTCCGCGGCCGTGTCGTGGACGAGCATGACGACGCATGGCGCGTGCCGGAGCACCTGCCGGCGGATCACAGGTCCCTCGCGTCGCGTGCCGTCGGCGTCGGGCGTCGCGGGCAGCCGCAGCGTCATATCCTCGACATGGAATATCGCGCCGGTATAGACGGTGTCGCATGACAGCACTTCGACGGCGCCGTCCATATCGATGCCGTCGGCGGTGTGATCCAGCGCGCCGTCGATGTTCCTCTCCTCGCTCACGCCGCCTATGCCTCCTTGGATACCGAGGCCAGCATCGGCGCGGCCGTGGCCTGGCCCGCCTCGACGATGCGACCGGGCTCAGGTTTTCCAATGCCTGCGGGCGTGATGGAGAAATCCCACGGATCGGTGACCATTTGCAGCCATACGGCTTCCGGCCGCTCCCCGGTGGCCGTTTCGATGGCGTCGGGCACATCCTGCAGCGCGTAGGAGAACCACATGGATTCGATGGCCGAGTGAGGCGTATTGATCAGGGCGGGGCGGGCGATGCCGTCATATGCCGCCGAGGCCGCTACCGGCGCATGTCCCACCGTGATGCCGGCGGCGCGCAGACGCGCCTCGTGCCGGGCCTGTTCCATGGCGTCGGTGGCCGGATGATGCCGCAGATCGCTGGTCACATAGACGTCGGCGCCGCTGGCGCGGGCCTCGCCGAACAGGGAGTCGCCCGAACCGGGCAGCAGGGCCACGGTTTCGACCGGCATATCGGCGTCCCCCGCCACCTGGATGCCCATGGCGGTGCGCATAGGCAGCGCCTCGTAGACACGTTGCGCGAAGTCGCGCAGGGCCATGGGCTCGCGCAACCGCCCAATGCGACCCAAGCCCACGGGATGCGCGGCGGATGGGTCGTCGATCGGCACCAGCGGGCGCTGGTCGATCAGGCCGAAGCCGTCGGCGGCGGCCTGGCCGACACCGCGCCACGAGGCGTCGGCGTTGGTGTGCCCGACCCACAGCGCGCAATGGCCTTCGTTGAGACGGCGCACGACGTCGCCATGCGGCCCCAGTCCGCTTACCTCGTGCACGGAGCGGAACAGCAACGGATGATGCGTGACCAGGAGGTCCGCGCCCCGCTCAAGCGCCCGTTCGACGATCGCGACCGTCGGGTCGGCGGCGAACACGATGCGCGTCACGGGCGCGGACAAATCGCCCACGATGAGTCCGGGCGCATCCCATTCCTCCGCGTATCGCAAGGGATACAGCGTTTCGAGCGCGGTGACCGCCTCATGCAGTGTGACCATGGTGTCTCCCTTCCGTATGCTTTCCGCGTGTGCGCTTTAAGCGGGCGGATGCCCGACCGGCTCAGTGCGCGGCGAGCTGCCAATCGGCGCCGACGCCAGTGGACACGTCCAGCGGCACGTCGAGCGACACGGCGTGCTCCATCGCATCCCGGATGACCCGTGTGGCGGTTTCCTCCTCGCCGGGGGCGATCTCGACGACGAGTTCGTCGTGGATCTGCAGGATGATGCGGCTGTTCATGCCCGCGTCCCTCAACCCGTCGGCGGCGCGCAGCATCGCGATCTTCATGATGTCGGCCGCGGTGCCCTGGATCGGCGCGTTGAGCGCGGCGCGCTCGGCGGCGTCGCGCGCGTTGCGATTGGACGACTTCAGCGCCGGGAAATAGCGGCGCCTACCGAACATCGTCTCGGTGTATCCGCGTTCGCGTGCGTCGGCGACGCAGGACTCGAGGAAATCATGGACCTTTCCGAAGGTGGCGAAGTACTTGGCCTTGAGCGTCTCGGCCTCATGCGGCGCGATCTTCAGCTGTTGGGCGAGTCCATAGGTGGACAGGCCGTAGGCCAAGCCATAGCTCATCGCCTTGACGTGGCTGCGCTGGTCGCCGGTGATCTCGTCGACCGGCAGGCCGTAGACGAGGCTGGCCACATACCGGTGGAAGTCGGCGCCGGAGCGGAAGGCCTCGATCAATGCCTCGTCGCCGGACAGATGCGCCATGATGCGCAGCTCGACCTGCGAATAGTCGCAGCTCATCAGCGATTCGAAGCCCTCCCCCGGCACGAAGGCGCCGCGGATCTCGCGTCCGGCGGCATTGCGGTTGGGGATGTTCTGCAGATTCGGATCGGCGGAGCTCAGACGCCCCGTGGCGGCCACGGTCTGTTCGAAGGTGGTGTGGATGCGCCCGTCGGCGGGATTGGTCGCTTCGACAAGCGTGGCGACGATCTGCTTGAGCTTGTTGGTCTCGCGGTGACGCAGCAACGCGCCGAGGAAACCGCTGGCGCGTTCGTCGTCGGCGTAGGCCACGTAGAGATCCTGCAGCGCGGCCGCATTGGTCGTGTATGAACCGGTTTTGGTGCGGCGGGATGGCTTGAGTCCCATATCCTCGAACAGCACGTGGCTCAGTTGCTTGGGGCTCTGCAGGTTGATCCGGGAACCCGCGCACTCCCAGGCGATCTCCTGCGTCTGCCTCGCATCGGCGGCGAAGCCCTCGTGCATGTCAGCCAGGCGGTTCTGGTCGACCTTGGCGCCCTGCTTCTCCATGTCATGCAGCACGCGGGACACCGGCAGTTCGAGTTCGCGCAGCAGGCGTCGCTGGCCGGTGGCGTCGACGCGCGGCGCGAGAGTGCCCGTCAACGCATCCACGATGGCGACGCGCTTGGTCTCGCCCTTGTCGGCGTCCTCGGCATCGGCCTCCCCCTGCTCGTCGATGTCCAGCAGACCCTGCGTGGCTCCCCCTTCGCTTTCCTCCACATGCACGTCGAGGAAATGCGAGGCCGCCTTTTCCAAACTATCCGCATGGAAGTCGGGCTGCACCAGGTATCCGGCCAGCTTGGTGTCGAAGGCGGGGGCGGGCAGGGCCAGTCCCGCCGCGCCCAGCATATGCATATGCTCCTTGACGCCGTGCACGGCGAGCGAGCCGGCATGGCCGTCGAGCATGGATTGCAGTGCGTCCCTGACCTCGGGCGCGAATGGCGCGGCGATGGCGATGGCATGGCCGTCGGCCATGACGAACAGCGTCTCAAGAGTGGCCTGTCCGGGTTTCGCGGTGCCTCGGGCGTTGATCGTCCAATGCGGGGTGGTGTCGGCGGCGCAGGAGCCGTTCTCGGCAGATTCCCGGTCGCCGGCAGGCGTGATATCGTCGGCCGCCGGCAGATGCGCATCGGCCCAGGACTGGATGGCCCCGGCATCGGCCGCCTGGTCCACCACCGGCACCGCGATGCCCTGTCGGCTGTCCTTCGCCCCATCCAGAGGCTGCAAGGCCGGCTTTTCGCCGCCGTTGAAGACCCGGAGCACACGCGAACGGGTGCGCGGACCGAATTCCAGATCGGCGAACAGCCTGTTGGCCTGGTCGGCGTCCATATCGCCAAAGCGCAGGTCCTCGACCTTGACGCCAAGCTCGACATCGCGCACCAGCGCGTTGACGCGGCGGTTGAGCCGGACCTGGTCGAGGTTCTCGCGCAGCGCCTCGCCCTTCTTGCCGCCGATTTCCTCGGCATGCTCGATGATGCCATCAAGTCCGCCGTAGAGGTTGATCCATTTGGCGGCGAAGCCATCGCCCACGCCGGGCACACCGGGGATGTTATCGGCGCTTTCGCCGCGCAGAGCCGCCAGATCGGGATATTGGGCCGGGGTGACCTTGTATTTCTCCACGACGGCTTGCGGCGTCATATGCTTCAGGTCCTTGAAATGATGCCCGGGGTAGAGCACGGTGATGTGCTCGTCGATGAGCTGGAAGGCATCGCGGTCGCCCGAAAGCACCAAGGTGTGATATCCGGCGTCCTCGCCCATCGTGGCGAGCGTGCCGATCACATCGTCGCCCTCATATCCGGGTTTCTCGATATAGGTGACGCCCAATGCCGTGAGCATGCGCTGGATCAGCGGCAGCTGGCTCAGCAGTTCCTCGGGCGCCGCCTCGCGCGTGCCCTTGTATTGCGGCAGCATCTCGTTGCGGAAGGTGCCGCCCTTGACATCGAAGGCGACGGCCAGCAGATCGGGATGCTCGGCTTCGATCACCTGCGAGAGCATCGAGGCGAAACCCCATACGGCATTCGTCGCCTGGCCGGCGGCGGTGCTGAAATTCTCGACCGGAAGCGCGAAGAACGCGCGGAACGCCAGCGAATGGCCGTCAACGACCAGCAGCGTTCCGCGCGTTCCCTTGTTGTCTGTGCTCTCCATGCCCAGGCGTCAGCGCTCGTCGTGCTCGGGCTTGGGATCGCCATACTTGGCGATGATCGCCATGGCAAGGCGCTTCTTCGGGATGCGCTGATCCATGGAGGTCTTCTGGATCCAGCGGAAGGCGCCCTGCTCGGAGAAGTCGGCCTTGTCCATCAGCAGACCCTTGGCGCGGTCGACGAGCTTGCGCTCCTCAAGCGTGTCCTGGGCCTTGGCCAGATCGGCCTGCGCCTTGGCCAGCTCCTCCTGGGTGGCCTTGAGCTTGTTCTCGCCGCGTTCGACCGTGTCGAGCAGGTCGTTGATCTCCGCGAAGCGGCCCATCGCCACCTCGAGGGCGGGCAGCAGCTTCGACTCCTCGTAGGGCTTGGTCACATAGGCCATGGCGCCGGCGCCGGTGGACTTCTTGACCAGATCGGGCTGGGAGAAGGCGGTGAGCATCACCACGGGCGCGATGTTCTCGTCGCAGATGATGCCGGCGGCGGTGATGCCGTCCATACGCGGCATCTTGACGTCCATGCACACCACATCGGGACGCTTCTCACGGGTCAGTTCGACGGCTTCCTCGCCATTGGCGGCCTCGCCGACGACTTCGTATCCGTTGTCCTCGAGCATGCCCACCAAATCCATGCGGTTCACCGATTCATCCTCGGCGACGACGACGGTAGGCTTGCGATTGACGTCCTTGGCCTTGACGGCATCGCCATCCCCTTCGGCGACGGCCTGCAGTTCCTCAGCGGTGAGCACTTCGTCCACAGGTTCGTTCGTCGTCTTGCGCGCTGCCATGCTTACCTCTTTTCATATCAGCCCGTCGTCATTTGACTTCCCCGACATCGGGCGTTGAATCCATCGTGCCGCTGGCCGGACTCGAACCGGCACGGGTTTTGGCCCGGAGCATTTTGAGTGCTCTGCGTCTACCATTTCGCCACAGCGGCTTGGAACAGAGCCAGCATAGCACATGGTGCGGTTAGCGCGGCCGATATGCGCGTTGGCGAGTCGGATATGTCGGATATGGACGTGTTTGATATGGTGAATCCCCGCCTTCCAAGGGGAAAACGGGGATTCGAAGTTATAAAGAACGAATACCACGGACAGTGGTTACGTTCTGTTATAAGGATGGCTCCGGCGGGATGGAAGCCCACTGGGCTTCCATCTTTTCCGCCTCGCGCGACTGATTAGTGCAATTCCTACGGAATTACGATCAGTCGCAGGCTCCAACCGTGTGGACGTAGATGGAGTCGGTGCGTCCCGGGTTGTGGTCGCCCTGGGCGGAGCTCAGGATGACGATCTTGTCACCGTCGTTGACCTTACCGGCGTCCTTGAGGACCTTGTCGGTGAAGATCATGAGGTCCTTACGGGACTTGTCATGATAATCCTCGGTCACCAGCACCGGATCGGTGCCCCAGGAGAGGTTGAGCCAGTGATAGGTGTGCTCATTGTTGGTGATGCCATAAATCGGGGCGGCCGGACGCTCACGGGAGACGCGGTGCACGGTGGCGCCGGTCTGAGTGTAGGCCACGATGGCCTTGGCGTTCAGCTTGTCAGCCAGGTTCACGGCAGCGGAGGACACGGCGCCGGTGGACGACATATCGAGGTCCTTCAGCTGCGGGATGCGGGCGAAGCCGTGCTCGGTCGCATAGTTGGAGATGCGGTCCATGGTCGCGACAGTCACGTCGGGGTACTTGCCCACGGCAGTCTCGTTGGAGGTCATGGTCGCGTCGGCACCGTCAAGCACGGCGTTGGCGCAGTCGGAGGCCTCGGCGCGGGTCGGCACCGGGTTGTTCACCATGGAGCCGAGGACCTCGGTGGCCACGATGACGGGCTTGGCATACTGGCGGGAGAGCTCGATGATGCGCTTGGTGGCCAGCGGGACCTCCTCGAACGGGCACTCGACGGCCATGTCGCCACGGGCGGCCATGATGCCGTCGAAGGCCTTGACGATGTCCTCGAGGTTGTCGAGGGCCTGCGGCTTCTCGATCTTGGCAACGACCGGCACGCGGCGGCCTTCCTCGTCCATGATCTCGTGGGCGCGATCGATGTCGGTGGCGTAACGCACGAAGGACATGGCGATGATGTCGGCGCCGATCTTGATGCCCCAGCGCAGATCCTCCTCGTCCTTCTCGGTCAGGGCCGGGGTGCTCACAGCCACGCCGGGCAGGTTGATGCCCTTGTGGGAGGAAACCGGGCCGGCGACGACGACCTTGGTGTACACGTCGTTGCCCTCGACCTTGGTGACCTCGAGACGGACCTTGCCGTCGTCGATCAGGATCGGGTCGCCCGCGTGGCAGTCGCCCGGCAGGCCCTTGAAGGAGGTGGAGACGCGGTGCTCATCGCCGACGATCTCGTCGGTGGTGATGATGAACTCCTGCCCCTCCTTGAGGAACACCTTGTCGGTGCCATCGGTGCAGTCGGCTTCCTTCACCCAGCCAGTGCGGATCTTCGGGCCCTGGATGTCGACGAGAACGGCGACGTTCTTGTTCAGATCCTTGGCGGCCTTGCGGATGTTCTTGTAGCACTCCTCGTGCTCCTCGAAGGTGCCGTGGGAGCGGTTGATGCGGGCGACGTTCATGCCCGCCTCAATCAACTTCTTGATGTTCTCATAGGAGTTGCTGGCGGGACCGAGGGTGTCCACGATCTTGGCTTTGCGCATGTAATGCCTGCCTTCTTGTTATCGACCGGCAGCCCGGGTGGCGGCCGGATTCCATGAGTCAGTCTACTAGTCTTTTGCGCGCTTTGCTACTTTTTCCCCGGGTGTGTTGTGAGCGCTAACAGTTCAACAATAAGAACGCCCCGGGCGATGCGCTTCCATCACCCGGGGCGTTCTCGTTCGCTGTTGGTGGAGCTGGGCCTTCTGTTCCAGCTCAGTCAACGGAGTCAGCGGGTCTCGTCGATCTGCTTGGATTCCTTGCCCTCGACGGCGCGCATGCGCAGCACGCTGGCAAGCGCCGCCGAGCCGATTGCCACGACGATGACGGCAAGCGAAAGCCAGGTCGGCACCTCGGGCACCCAGGAAACTGGCTGTCCGCCGTTGATGAAGGGCAGCGAATTGCCGTGCAGCGCCTCCATGATGAGCTTGACGCCGATGAAACCGAGCACCACGGACAGGCCCATCGGCAGATAGACGAGCTTGTCGAGCAACGCGCCGAGCAGGAAGTAGAGCTGCTGCAAGCCGAGCAGGGCGAAGACGTTCGAGGTGAACACGAGGAACGGATCCTTGGTCAGGCCGAAGATCGCCGGGATCGAGTCGAAGGCGAACATCACGTCGGTAGTGCCGATGGCGAGGAACACGATGAGCATCGGGGTCCAGTAGCGCACGCCGTTCTTCGTGGTCCGCAGCTTCTCGCCATCGTAGGTATCAGTGATCTTGACGACCTTGCGCATCATGCGGATCAGGCCGTTCTCATGGTATTCCTCGTCCTCCTCCTTGCCGGCGACGAGCTTGACGGCCGTGACGATAAGGAAGGCGCCGAACAGGAAGAACACCCAGGTGAAGCGTTCGATGATGGCGGCACCGATGAGGATGAATATGCCGCGCAGCACAAGCGCGACGGTGATGCCGATGGACAGGACGAACTTCTGGAGCACCTTGGGCACGGCGAAGTTCGACATGATGATGACGAAGACGAAGAGGTTATCGATCGACAGACTGTATTCGGTCAGCCATCCGGAATAGAACTCGATGGCGGGCTTGTGCCCGGCGAAGAACCAGATGCATCCGCCGAATATCAAGGCCATGGCCACGAAGAAGGCGATATGCTGCACGCATTCCTTGGTGGAGGGCACATGAGGGCGGCGTCCGATGACAAACAGGTCGACGATGAAGAACAGTGCGATCACCACAAAAGTGATGATTTCAAACGCAAGCGGTGTTTCGGCCATGGCTCACCAGCATAGGGAAACCGCCGGATTTTGCCCAGATCAGCCCTTTGCCTGCGTCATGGCGCGCAATTCCTTCTTTAGGTCGCGGATCTCGTCCCTTAAGCGGGCGGCGAGTTCGAACTGCAACTGCTCGGCAGCGGTGTGCATCTGTTCGGAAAGCTGACGGATCAGATCGGCCAGGTCCTGGGCCGGCAGCCCGGCTCTGAGGATCTCCTCATGGCGCTTGTCCGCTTCCCCCAGGTCGAGGACCGGCACGCCCAGATGCGTGTTTCCGGCCTTGCCGGCGTTGCGGTAGCCGCCTTCGAGCAGCGTCTGGGTGTCCACATCCTCCTTGGCGAGCATGTCGTTGACATCGCTGATCTTCTTGATCAGGGGCTTCGGGTCGATGCCATGCTCAGTGTTGTAGGCGATCTGCCGCTCGCGGCGGCGGTTCGTCTCGTCGATGGCCTGGTGCATGGCCTCGGTGATCTGGTCGGCGTACATGAGCACCGTGCCGTCGACGTTGCGCGCCGCGCGGCCGATGGTCTGGATCAGCGAGCGATAGGAGCGCAGGAAACCCTCCTTGTCGGCGTCGAGGATGGCCACCAGGCTCACCTCCGGCAAGTCCAAGCCCTCGCGCAGCAGGTTGATGCCGACGATCACGTCGATCTTGCCCTCGCGCAGCTCGCGCAGCAGCTCGACGCGCCGCAGCGTGTCGACATCCGAATGCAGGTATTCGACCTTGATGCCGCGTTCCAGCAGATAATCGGTCAGGTCCTCGGCCATCTTCTTGGTCAGCGTGGTCACCAGCGTGCGTTCTCCGCGTTCGACGCGCGCCTTGATCTCGCCGAGCAGGTCGTCGATCTGCCCGTCGACCGGCCGCACCTCGATCCTGGGGTCGACCAGTCCGGTCGGGCGGATGATCTGTTCGACCACTCCGTCGGACAGGCCCAGCTCATAGTCGCCGGGCGTGGCCGACAGATAGACGGTCTGGCCGACGCGGTCGAGGAACTCCGGCCATTTGAGGGGGCGATTATCCATCGCCGAGGGCAGGCGGAAGCCGTGTTCGACCAGCGTGCGCTTGCGCGAGGCGTCGCCTTCGTACATCGCGCCGATCTGCGGCACGGTGACGTGGCTTTCGTCGATGACCAGCAGGAAGTCATCGGGGAAGAAATCGAGCAGCGTATGCGGCGGCGTGCCGGGGGCGCGCCCGTCGAAATGCCGCGAGTAGTTCTCGACGCCGGAGCACACGCCCACCTGCGTGAGCATCTCGAGGTCGTAGGTCGTGCGCATCTCGAGGCGCTGCGCCTCAAGCTGCTTGTCCTGTTTCCTGAGCTCCGCCAGCCGTTCGTCCAATTCCTCTCGGATCGTCTTCAACGCACGTTCCATGCGCGCGGGACCGGCGACATAATGCGAGGCGGGGAAGATATGTACTTCGCTCTCGTGGGCGATCTCGTCGCCGGTCAGCGGATGCAATGTCGAGATGCGGTCGATCTCGTCGTCGAAGAACTCGATGCGCACGGCAAGCTCCTCGTAGACCGGGATGATCTCGACCGTGTCGCCGCGCACGCGGAAGGTGCCGCGGGTGAAGGCGATGTCGTTGCGCTTGTATTGCATGTCGACGAAGGTGCGCAGCAATTGGTCGCGGTCGATCTGCTGGCCTTCCTTGAGGAAGAGCATGCGCCCGGCGTATTCCTCCGGCGTGCCGAGGCCGTAGATGCAGCTGACCGTGGCGACGACCACGCAGTCGCGGCGCGTGAGCAGATTCGCGGTGGCGGCGTGGCGCAGGCGCTCCACGTCGTCGTTGATATTCGAGTCCTTCTCGATGTAGGTGTCGGTCTGCGGGATGTAGGCCTCGGGCTGGTAGTAGTCGTAGTAGCTCACGAAATAGCTGACGGCGTTGTCGGGCATGAGCTCGCGGAATTCGGCGCACAGCTGCGCGGCGAGGGTTTTGTTCGGCTCGATGATCAGGGTCGGGCGCTGCAGTTTTTCGATGAGCCAGGCCGTGGTGGCGGTTTTTCCGGTGCCGGTGGCGCCCATGAGCACGACGTCGTTCTCGCCGTTCTCGATGCGTTCGGCGAGTTCCGCGATGGCGGCCGGCTGGTCGCCGCTCGGACGATAGGGCGATTTGACGACGAAGGGTTTATTCGTCCGCTCGATGTTGAAGCCCATGACTTTCCTCCTCATGCCATTCCCGGACCAGTCTATCAAGGGTTTCGAACGTGTGTTCGACGGGAAGCGAGGTGTCGACGATCACATCGGCGATGGTCTCGCGCTCGGCGCGCGTGGACTGGTGGCAGATGCGGTCGGTCGCCTGCGCGCGCGTCATGCCACGCTCTGCGGTCATGCGCGCGATGCGCTCCTCCTCAGGAGCCTCCACAGTGACGATATGGTCGAAGGCGAACGGAATCTCGCCTTTGGCGATCACTTCGGCCAACAGCGGCACGTCATGGACGATGAGTCGCGCCTCCGGATGCGCTCGCTCGATCTCGGCAGCGGCCTGATATATCAGCGGATGCTCGATGGCGTCGAGCCGTTCGCGCGCGCCGGGCTCGGCACTGGTCCCGAAGATATGCTCGGCGACCCACGCGCGGTTCAGGGTGCCATCGGCGTGCAGCGCCTCGGAACCGAATGCGGCGGCGATACGCGGCAGCGCCGCTCCCCCGGGCCGAACCACTTCACGGGCCAAGGCGTCGTAATCCACCACCAACGCACCCAATTCACGCAGACGCCGTGCCGCCGTGCTTTTGCCCGCCGCGATGCCACCGGTCAATCCGATCCGCATATCCGCTCCGTTTCATTCGCAACTTGCATATATAAAGGAAACCCGGCACCGGATGGACCGGGCCGGGTTTCAGCAGTCAGCTAACGCTGGGCGAACTCACTTGCCGAGCAGCTGGTCGCGCAGGGCGGCGAGCTGATCGGAGTCGGCGAGCGTGCCGGCGGAGGTGGACTCGGAGGAGTAGTTGGACACTTCCTCGACCTTCTCCTCCTTGGGGCCCTGGCCGTCGGCGGCAGCGGACTCGGCCGCGTGCTCGATCTCCTTGGCCACGAACTCCTTGTGCTGCTCCCACAGGTCGTGGGCGGCCGCGTACTGGGCCTCCCACTCCTCGCGCTGCTTCTCGAAGCCGGCGATCCACTCGTTGGTCTCCGGGTCGAAGCCCTCGGGGTACTTGTAGTTGCCCTGCTCGTCATACTCGGCCGGCATGCCGTAGAGCGCCGGATCGAAGTCCTCGGAAGCCGGGTCGACGGAGTCGTTGGCCTGCTTGAGGGACAGGGAGATGCGGCGACGATCGAGATCGACGTCGATCACCTTGACGAACACGATCTCGCCCGGCTTGACCACGGTCTCCGGGTTCTCGACGTGACGGTTGGCGAGCTCGGAGATGTGCACCAGGCCCTCGATGCCGTCCTCGACGGAGATGAACACGCCGAACTGCACGATCTTGGTGACCTTGCCCTTGACGATCTGGCCGGGGACGTGGGTGCGGGCGAAGCGCTGCCACGGATCCTCCTGGGTGGCCTTGAGCGACAGGGAGATGCGCTCGCGGTCCAGATCGACGTCCAGCACCTCGACGGTGACCTTGTCGCCGACCTTGACGACCTCGGACGGGTGGTCGATGTGCTTCCAAGACAGCTCGGAGACGTGGATGAGTCCGTCCACGCCGCCAAGATCGACGAACGCGCCGAAGTTGACGATGGAGGACACGACGCCTTCGCGGATCTGGCCCTTCTTGAGCTGCGAGAGGAAGGTCTCGCGCACCTCGGACTGGGTCTCCTCGAGGTACTGGCGACGGGAGAGGACCACATTGTTGCGGTTCTTGTCGAGCTCGAGGATCTTGGCCTGGATCTTCTGACCGATGTACGGGGACAGGTCGCGCACGCGACGCATCTCGACCAGCGAGGCCGGCAGGAAGCCACGCAGGCCGATGTCCACGATGAGGCCGCCCTTGACGGCTTCGATGACGGTGCCCTCGACGACGCCGTCGGCTTCCTTGATCTTCTCGATGTCGCCCCAGGCGCGCTCGTACTGGGCACGCTTCTTGGACAGGATCAGACGGCCTTCCTTGTCTTCCTTGGTGACGACAAGGGCCTCGACGGTGTCGCCGACCTCGACGACCTCGTCGGGATCGACGTCCTTCTTGATGGAAAGCTCGCGGGAGGGGATGACGCCCTCGGTCTTGTAGCCGATGTCGACGAGGACCTCGTCATGATCGATCTTGACGACCGTGCCCTCGACCAGATCACCATCGTCGAAGTTCTTGATGGTGGAATCGACTGCCTTGATGAAATCCTCCTCGGTGCCGATGTCGTTGATGGCGACCTTGGTGATTTCGGTGTTGTTCTCTGCCATGTAAATACTATGGTTTCTAATAGTTGGTTGGATATTACTCGATCTTCAGTTATTTTGCACGCCCACTGATGGACATACAAAGATAAAGATTATCAGTGCCCGGGGTCAAATTTAGCCCCTATTAATCCGGGCGTGTCGCTCCGCCATTTCGACGACGTTTTTGAGGAGCATGGCTCGGGTCATGGGGCCGACGCCTCCGGGATTGGGGGTGTAGGCGTAGGACTTGTCGTAGCAGGCCTTGTCGATGTCGCCCTTGATGCGGTAGCGGCCGGCCTCCTCGTCGAAGACGCGGGAGACGCCGACGTCGACGAGCACGGCGCCCTCCCTGACCATGTCGGGGGTGACGAAGCCGGCGGAACCCATCGCGGCGACGATGACGTCGGCGCGGCGGGTGTGGGCGGCGATGTCGCGGGTGCCGGTGTGGCACAGGGTGACGGTGGCGTTGATGTCGCGGCGGGAAAGCATCAGGCCGATGGTGCGGCCGATGGTGATGCCGCGGCCGAGCACGCAGATCTCCTTGCCGTTCAGGTCGATGTCGTAATGCGCAAGCAGATCGATGACGCCGCGCGGCGTGCAGGGCAGCGGCGTCTCGGGCGCGGCGCCGACGTGCAGCACGAGTTCGCCGAGGTTGGCCGGATGCATGCCGTCGGCGTCCTTGGCCGGATCGACCAGGGAGATGATGCGGTTTTCGTCGACCCCGGCGGGCAGGGGCAGCTGCACGATGAAACCGGTGCAGGCCGGGTCCTCGTTAAGCGAGCGCACGGCGTCGGCGATCTGCTCATAGCCGGCGTCGGCCGGCAGGTCACAACGGATCGAGCGGATGCCGATCTCCTCGCAGTCGGCGTGCTTGCCGGCGACGTATTTCATGGAGCCCGGGTCCTCGCCGACCAGCAGCGTGCCAAGTCCGGGCACGATGCCCTGCGCCTTGAGGCGCGTCACGCGCTCGGCGAGGTCCGCCTTGATCGATGCGGCCACGGCCTTGCCGTCGAGCTTGATGGTCATGTGAGATTCCCTTTCCCCTGGCGAGCACTGCCAAGCATTGTAGGCTAAGGTTGGTCGTTGACAGGAGGTCCCCTTATCGGTTGTCGTTATGACCCGTTCAAAGAAGGCGTAATTATGGACGTTCGCAAACTCCGTTTCACCCGTGTGGCGGCCGCCGTCGTGGCGGTGCTGACGTTGGCTGCCTGCGGCACGACGCAGCAGGCCGAGCCAAGCGACAAACAGGCCGAGCCCGCCCCCGCCCCCTCGGGGCCGATCTCGGTGGTCGCCTCGATCAACCAATGGGGTTCGCTGGCGCAGGAGATCGGCGGGGATGACGTCGAGGTCAGCTCGGTGCTGGGTTCGACCGCCGTCGACGCGCATGACTTCGAGCCGAAGACCTCGGATCTGACGGCGTTGTCGAAGGCCGATGTGGTCGTCGTCAATGGCGCCGGATACGACTCCTGGGCCACGAAGGTGCTGTCGAAGGATTCGACGCTGGTTTCGGCCGCCGACATGGTGGGCGCCGTGGAGGGAGACAACCCGCATCTGTGGTTCTCGAAGGACGCGCGCGCCGACATGGCCCAGGCGCTGGCCGACGCCTTCTCGAAGGCGCGGCCGAAGAAGGCCAAGGCCTTCGCCTCGCGCCTCGAGGACTGGCAGGAGAAGCAGAAGCGAGTCACCGATTGGATGGCCGACTTCGCCAAGGACCACAAGGACCTCACCTACGCCGCCACCGAACCCGTGGCGCACTATCTGATGTCCGACCTCGGCCTGTCCGACGTGACGCCGAAGGGCTATGCGCAGGCGATGGCCTCGGGCGGCGAGGTCGCCCCCGCCGATCTGCAGGATTTCCAGCAGGTGATCGAGGGACGCGAGGCGAAGCTGCTGGTCAATAATCCGCAGGAGGCCCCAGACGCGACGAATATGCTCACGGGCACGGCCGGCCGCTCCGATGTGCCGGTGCTGGATGTCACCGAGCAGATGCCCTCCGACGCCGGATCGTTGACCGCGTGGATCGAATCGCTGATCGACGCGTTGGTCGAGGATGTCGATCCCGGATATGGCACGCCCTCCTCCCCCGCCGAAGACGATACGGACGGGGAGTCCGATTCTCAGATGCCGTCGAACGAAGGACAGACGGATCCGGGAGCGACGCCTTCCAACGAAGGGCAGACCGATCCGGGCGCCGTTCCCTCGAATGAGGGACAGACCGACCCGGGTAGATAAGCCCTTCTTATTGAGAACGATTGTCAATACCATTTGACATCATCGGACGCATGACCGATACCAGCGAACCATGCGTCGTGTTCCGCGACGCCGCCGTGACGCGCGGCGGGCGCGTCATCTGGCGCCACGGCGACTTCGCCATCCCCTCGGGATCGGTGACCGCCATCGTCGGCACCAACGGCACCGGCAAAACCACGATGATGAAGGTCGAACTCGGCCTGATTCCGCTGTCCGAGGGGAAAGTCGAGGTGCTCGGCGGCCCCGCGGGAAAGGCCAACCATCGCATCGGATACGTGCCGCAGAGCTATGCCTCCGACATCGACGCGAATATCACCGCCGAGCAATCCGTGCTGCTGGGACTGACCGGCACGCGCTTCGGCTTCCACCCGGTGACGCGCGCGCAACGCGCCAAGGCGCGCGAGGCGCTTGACTTCGTCGATATCGCCGACAAGGCCTCCTATCGGCTCAGCGAGATGTCGGGCGGCATGCGCCAACGCGTCGCCATCGCGCAGGCGCTGGTCTCCGATCCCGAGCTGCTGATGCTCGACGAACCGCTGGCGAACCTCGATCTGGCCTCCCAGCGCTCGGTCGTGCATGTGCTCGCCCGTCTCAACCAGGAGCTCGGCGTGACCATCCAGGTCGTGGCGCATGATCTCAACATGCTGCTGCCGATCCTGACCGGCGCGGTGTATCTGCTCGACGGGCACCCGCATTATTCGGCGATGAACGATGTGCTCGACTCGCATCTGCTCACCCATCTCTACGGCACCCGTGTGCAGGTGGTGACGACGCCGCAGGGCGATATGTTCGTCACACCCACGGCCGACGAACCCGCCGCCGCGCCGGCGGACATGCATTCGGTCGGCGAGGTGGCGGCGTTCCATCGGCATGAACACGGGGACGACGGCAGGACACGACGCGGCGTGCGCGACGCCGGCGCGCCCCAAGGAAAGGAGACGCTGGCATGAACGCGGCGATGACGATGGCGCACGGCGGAGGCTCCCATATCGATTTCTCCTTCGATCCCGGCTGGCTGGACACACTCACGGCCCCGTTCATGACGAACGCCTTCCTCGCGGGCCTGTGCATCGCGCTGGCCGCGGGGGCGATGGGATATTTCACCATCGTCCGCAAATCGACCTTCGCCGCGCACGCGCTGGCCCATATCGGCCTGCCGGGGGCGACGGGCGCTGTGCTGCTCGGCCTGCCGGTGTCGCTGGGCATGGGCGTGTTCGCGCTCGGCGGAGCGCTGGTCATCGGCGCGCTTGGCAAGCGGGTGTCGGAACGCGAGATCGCCACGGGCACCGTGCTGGCCTTCGCCACAGGCCTCGGCCTGTTCTTCGCAAGGCTGTCCTCGTCGGCATCCTCGCAGATGCAGTCGATTCTCTTCGGCTCGATTCTGACTGTCACCGACGCGCAGATCGTGGGATTCGCCATCTTCGATGCGCTGCTGCTGGCCGTGCTGGCGGTGATCTACCGACCGCTGCTGTTCAGCTCGCTTGACGAGCAGGTGGCGCAGGCCAAGGGCGTGCCGGTCGGGCTGATGAACGTGGCGTTCATGGCGATTATGGCGGGCGTGATCACCATCGCCGTGCCGGCCGTGGGCACGCTGTTGATCTTCGCCTTGGTCGTGACCCCCGCGGCAGCGGCCAATCGACTGGCGTCCTCGCCGTTCGCGGCGATGGTGGTGGCCAGTCTGCTGTGCCTGGCCTCGATCTGGGGCGGACTGCTCATCGCCTCGATGTTCCCCGCTCCCCCGAGCTTCGTCATCGTCGCCCTGTCGACGCTGTTCTGGGCGCTGGCCCGTGTGGCGGGCCGCCGCGTGAACCGGCCGTAGGGCAACCGGTTCACGGCCGGGAACTCGACCGCCTCTTCGGGCTCCGCCCTACCGTTCCTCGACCAGCGCCGTCGCGATGGCGGCAAGGCCTTCGCCCGCGCCGGTGAAACCCATGCCATCCGTGGTGGTGGCGGTCAGCGACACCGGGCAGCCGACGGCTTGGTACAACGCCTCCTGCGCCTCGTCGCGGCGTGGCGACAGCTTCGGCCGGTTGCCGACGATGCTCACTGACGCCGATGTCGGCTCGAATCCGTGCGCGCGCAGATGCCCGGCGGTGCGGCGGAGCATATCGGCTCCGTGCATGCCGGCTCCCTCGGAATGGGCTCCGACGCCGAACAAGACGCCGATATCCCCCAGACGCGCGGCGGACAGCAACGCGTCGATCAGGGCGTGGGCGGCCACGTCGCCGTCGGAATCGCCCTCGATGCCCTCTCCCCCGGCAAGAACGCCTTCCCATTTGAGGCCGGCCAGCCAGAGCTCCCGGCCCGAGCCGGGAGCCGCGAACCGATGGGCGTCGAAGCCCTGCCCTATCAGCATATGGTCTCCTTCCAAGTCCGCGAAACGCAAAGACCCGCAGACCGCACGGATATGGAACCGCCCGCGACACCATGGCGGGTCCGGGCGGTTCATCAAGACTTGCCGGCGCCGCGAAACCCGCGGCACCGATCCGACGTCACTTCTTCTTGGACTTCTTCTCGGCCTCGACGCGGGCCAGTGTGTCCGCGGCGGCCTCGGCCGGGGCCTCGGTGTGATGCTTGTCATCGCCGGGCTGCGGCTCGGCGTATCCGAGGTTGACGTCAAGCAGACGCTGCGCGTCCTCCTCCTCGATTTTCTCGCTCAGCGAAATCTCCGAGGTCAGGATGGCGCGCGCCTTGGTGAGCATGCGCTTCTCGCCGGCGGACAGACCGTGCTCGTCCACGTCGCGCTGCGCCAGATCGCGCACGACCTCGGCGATTTTGTTGACGTCGCCGGTCGCGATCTTCTCGACGTTGAGCTTGTATCGACGCGACCAGTTCATCTCCTTCTCGATGATCGGGGTGCGCAGGATCTCGAACACCGTGGCGACCTCGTTCGCGTCGACGATGTCTCGCACGCCGACCTTCTTCGCGTTCTCCACGGGCACATTGATGACCAGTCCGTCCGAGGACAGCACCGACAGCTGCAGGTATTCCCTCGTGACGCCCTTGACCGTCCGCTCGGTGATGGCCTCGACCTTCGCCGCGCCATGACGCGGATAGACGACCATATCGCCGACCTTATAACCCATGAATCCTCCGGTGAGCCAATCGCAGAAAAAACCTTGTCGATTATGCCATGGAGTGAGGACTCGCCTGATGTGAGCGCTCACGACACCCAAGAACACGCGCATACCTTGCGCGGACCCCGAGCGGGCCTAGACTGTGAAAGCATGACTACACACATGAATACCAATGACAACGCTGTCATCGTTCCGGTCAATCAGTCCGATCTCGACCGGGTGAGCAACGCGGAGCACCATGATCCGCACTCCATCCTCGGCGCGCATATGGCCGAGGCACCGCACGCCGACCAGACCACCGTGCGCGTCCTGCGCCCGATGGCGCGCACCGTCACCATCCTCACGCAGGACGGCGAATACGAGGCGCGCCATGAATACAACGGCGTGTTCGTGGCCGTCGTGCCCTCCGTCAAGACGGATCAGGGATATTCCGTCCCCGACTACCGCATCAAGGTCTCCTACGCGGACAACGGATTCGTCTCCACCGAGGACGACCCCTACCGCTACCTGCCCACCATCGGCGAGATGGACGCCTATCTGTTCGGCGAGGGACGCCACGAACGCCTGTGGGACGCGCTCGGCGCGCATGTGCGCCGCTATGACGACCCGATGGGCAATGAGCACGGCGAGGCCGGCAAGCCCATCGTCGGCGTCTCCTTCGCCGTCTGGGCACCCAACGCCCACGCCGTGCGCGTGATCGGCAACTTCAATTCGTGGGACGGTCGCCGCCATGCCATGCGCTCGATCGGCTCGTCCGGCATCTGGGAGATCTTCGTGCCCGGCATCGGCGCCGGCGAGGTCTATAAGTACGAGATCCTCAACGCGAACCACGAATGGGTGCAGAAGGCCGACCCGATGGAGCGTTCGCATGAGATTCCGCCGGCGACCGGCTCCGTCGTCGTCGAATCGACGCATGAGTGGGGCGACGATGAGTGGATGGAGCGCCGCGCCGCCACGGACCCGCACGCCGGCCCGGTGTCGATCTACGAGCTGCACGCCGGCTCCTGGCGCCGCGACGTCGACAACTACCGCGAGCTGGCGGACAAGCTCGTCCCCTATGTCACGGAGCTCGGGTTCACCCACGTCGAGTTCATGCCGCTGACCCAGCACCCCTTCGAGGGATCCTGGGGATATCAGGTCACCGGATACTACGCGGTCGACTCGCGCCTCGGCTCCCCGGACGACTTCAAGTATCTGGTCGACCGTCTGCATGAGGCCGGCATCGGCGTCATCATGGACTGGGTGCCCGCGCACTTCCCGAAGGACGCCTTCGCGCTGGGCCGCTTCGACGGCACCCCGCTCTACGAGGACCCGGACCCCACGCGCGGCGAGCATCCCGACTGGGGCACCTATGTGTTCAACTTCGGGCGCCGCGAAGTGCGCAACTTCCTCGTGGCCAATGCCTGCTTCTGGCTGGGCGAATACCATGTCGACGCGCTGCGCGTCGACGCGGTCTCCTCGATGCTCTACCTCGACTACTCGCGCGAACCCGGCCAGTGGCATCCGAATATCTATGGCGGCCGCGAGAACCTCGAGGCGATCGACTTCCTCAAGGAGGCCAACGCCACCGCCTACAAGCTCAATCCCGGCATCATGATGATCGCCGAGGAATCTACCGCCTATCCGGGCATCACGGCGCCCACCGACGCCGGCGGCCTTGGATTCGGCCTCAAGTGGAACATGGGCTGGATGCATGACACGCTCGAGTATCTGCACGAGGAGCCCGTCAACCGCAAGTGGCACCACAACGAGATCACCTTCTCGATGGTCTACGCCTATTCGGAGCACTATGTGCTGCCGATCAGCCACGACGAGGTCGTCTATGGCAAGGGCGCGCTGTTCGGCAAGATGCCGGGCGACGACTGGCAGCGCTATGCCGGCGTCAGGGCCCTGTTCGCCTATCAGTGGGCGCATCCGGGCAAGAACCTCACGTTCATGGGCAACGAGCTGGCGCAGTGGGGCGAGTGGAACCACAACGCCTCGATCGACTGGGACAGCCTCAACTGGGCCGAGCACCGCGGCGTCAAGGACATGGTCGCCGATCTCAACGCGTTCTACAAGGCCAACCCCGCCTTCTGGGGGCAGGACTTCACGCCGGACGGCTTCCAGTGGCTGACCAGCGACGACGCCGACCACGATGTGCTTTCCTTCCTGAGGATCGGCCCGAACGGCGAGACCGTGGCCGTGGTCGTCAACTTCTCCGGCGAGGCGTGGTCCGGTTATCAGGTGCCGCTGCCGCGCGGCGGACGCTGGACCGAGGCCTTCACCACCGACGACCTCAAGTACGGCGGATCGAACATCCATAATGGCACTTTCGAGGCAGATGCCGGCGAGTATCATTCGCGTCCGGCTTCGGCGCGTCTCACGATTCCGGCGTTGGGAGCGGTATTCTTGAAGCCGATCGACTGAAAGGCTTTCATCTATGCTCAACGTTTCCGCACGTCAGACGACGACCCCCCGCACCGTGCTCGTGGTCGAGGACGAGCCCACGCTGGCCACCGCCATCGCGCAGCGCATCACCGCCGAAGGGTGGAGCGCGCGCGTGGCCGGTGACGGCGCCACCGCCGTGCAGGCCGCCACGCAGCTTCGGCCGGACCTGGTCATCATGGACATCATGCTGCCGGTGATGGATGGCTTGGAGGCCACCAAGCGCATCGTTGCCGAGCGCCCGGTGCCGGTGCTGATCCTCACCGCGCGCGACGACGAGGCCGACAAGGTCATCGGGCTCGGCGCGGGGGCCGACGACTACATGACCAAGCCGTTCTCGATGCGCGAGCTGATCGCGCGTTGCAAGGCGCTTCTGCGCCGCGTCGAGCGCGCCAAGGTCATCGCCAAGAACTCGGAGAACGAGAAGATCCTCGACTTCGGTTCGCTGGTCATCGACCCGGCGCAGCGCATCGTCACCGTGGACGGCGAGGAGGTCCATCTGACCCCCACCGAGTTCGATCTGCTGGCCACGCTCGCTCGCAGGCCCAAGTCGGTGCTGACGCGCGAGAAGCTGCTCGAGGAGGTGTGGGACTGGGTCGATGCCTCGGGCACCCGCACCGTCGATTCCCATGTCAAGGCGCTGCGCCATAAGCTCGGTTCCGACACCATCCGCACCGTGCATGGAGTGGGGTATGCGTTCGAGCCGCCGACCGACGCCGACGGACACGAGGCGTGAGGCCGGCGCAAGAGCATATGACCACGGCATCACACGGACGGGTCCCGGGCGCGCGCAGGGATCATGCCCGTCCGCTTCGCATCCTCACCTCCCTCAAACTCGAACTCGGGGCGCTGATCGTCATCTCCACGGCCATCGCCTTCGCGATGTGCTGGTTCCTGCTCAAATTCGGGTGGAGCGGATGGATCGCGATGCCGCTGACCCTGGCGGTGGCCCTGTCGATCACCTATTTCTTCTCCCGGGGGTTGACCGCTCCCCTGCGCCAGATGCGCGACGCCGCCGAAGCCATGGCCGAGGGCGACTATTCGGTGCGCGTGGCCGTCGATCCGACCCGCACCGACGAGGTGGGCCAGCTGGCGAGGTCCTTCAACGAAATGGCGGGCGAGCTGGCGCACGCCGATCAGATGCGCCGCGACATGGTGGCCAATGTGAGCCACGAGCTGCGCACCCCCGTCTCCGCGCTGCAGGCGATGGTCGAGAACATGGCCGACGGAGTCACCGAGCCCACGCCGGCCAATCTCGAGGGCATCCTCGGCCAGACGCAGCGCCTGAGCGACCTCATCGCCTTCCTGCTCGACCTGAGCCGCATGGAGGCCGGGGCCGCGAGCCTGAACATCGAACGCTTCGATTTCGCCGATTTCCTCGATGACACCGTCGAGCCCCTGGAGATCGCGGACGGCGGGCATGCCCATCAGATACGCCTCGACGTCGCCCCGGGCATCATGGTCGAGGGGGATCAGGACAGGCTGCGCCAGCTGTTCACCAACATCATCGGCAATGCGATCAAGCACTCCCCCGATGGCACCGCCGTCCTGGTCGAGGCGCATGAGGACCCGGACCAGGGCACGGTGGTCACCAACGTCGTCAACTTCGGCTCGCAGATCGAGCCCGAGGACCGCTCCGACATCTTCCGCCGCTTCGTCAAAGGCAAGACCGGGCCGGGCACCGAGTCCGGGGGCACCGGGCTGGGACTGTCGATCGCCCGCTGGGCTGCGCAGCTGCACGGCGGCTCGGTCCGCGTCGTGGATGACGAACGCGGCGCCGACTTCGAGATCACGCTGCCCAAATACCATATCGCCGACTGATCCGGCGTGTCACGGGTCCAGTCCGTCGCGCATACTGGAATCGAACATTTGTTCGACTTCAATGGGGAGGTATGCGATGCATGCGACGGAGACCAGGCGGATCCGGGACGCGGCGCGGCCGAAAAAGGAACGACCGGATGACACCTTTCTAATCACCGTGGCCGGATGCGCCATGCGCGCCCGTGGCATCGACGATGGCGACCTGCTGGTGGTGGACCGCTCGCTCAAGGCCGCCCCGGGCGATGTGGTGGTCGCCGTGATCGGCGGCGAGCTGACGGTCGGCACTCTTGCACGCGGGGACGAAGGTCCCATGCTGCTGACGGGCGGGCGGGGCCGGCAATGGCCGGATTTCACCCCGGGAGAAAACGGCGATCTGGTGATATGGGGCGTGGCGACGGGAATCTATCACGCGTTGCGTCCCTCGGGTCGTCCCGCCCGCGGGTCGAGGACAGGGCGAGGCCCATGACCACATGGGCGCCGGCCTCGTTGAGCACGGCCGCGCACTGACGCATCGTGGCGCCGGTGGTGACGATGTCGTCGACAAGAAGGACGTTCTCGCCGCGCACCAGACGGGAATCGCGCACGACGATGTGCCCGCCGATGCGTGCCGCGCGCCGGGAGACGGAGGTGGCGTGCACCGACTTGCCGCGCACATGCCTCGAGGACAGGATGGCGGCGGCCTTCGCCTCGAAGCCGCGGGCATTGAGTCCGCAGGCCGTGGCACGGGCCAACGGAAGCATATGGTTCCGGCCCCGTCGGCGCATGGAGCGCGGCGATGACGGGGCCGGAATGACGAGGATGCGGGAACGCGGTGCTATGGGGCCGCCGCATGCTTCGGTTGGCGGGCACAGCATGCGCCCGGCAAGGCCGGCCAACGCCAGCCCGAGGGGACGGTCGCATTCGGCCTGCCCATGGTCCTTCCATGCGAGGATGGCATGGCGCATGGCTCCCTCGTAGAGACCGCAGGCGACGACGCCGTGGTCGAAACCGGGGACGCGACGCAGGACCGGACGGTCCATCAAATCCAGACACGAAGGGCACAGCGCGGCGTCGGGCGCCCCGCAACCGGCGCATCCGTGCGGCAGCAGCAGCGACAGGATGTCACGCATCCAGATTCCCGGCAGTTCCATGTCACGACGATACCTCCGGGTGCGTATCGGCAGAGCCCCGCCCAAGCTATCCGACGTCGTGCGAAAGACTGGCCAGGAAACGGTCGCACAGCAGCGCGGTGTCCTCGGGGCATGACACGCGAATGGGCGTGGCTCCGGCCTCGGCGGCCGGATAGTCGTTGCCTCCGGGCTCCATGCGATCGCCGACGAACACGATGCATTCCACACCGATGCCGAGTCGTTCGGCCAACGCATGCACCGCATATGCCTTGTCGATGCCTCCCAGGGAGACGTCGACGCTGGTCAGTCCGGCGGCTCTGACGGTCATCGAGGGCAGGTCACGGGCCACGGCCTCGGCGAGCTCGCGTTTGCGCGTGCCATCGGGATCCCACCGTTGCTTCCATTCGATCGGCGCATCCTGTCCAAGCGCGGAATAGGTGAACTGACCGCCGCGGTCCTCGAAACGATTCCCCCATGCCCTCTCGCTCCATGCTCCGGTCTGGCGGGCACGTCGCTCGATCGATTCACGCGCGGCACGACGCTCCCGTTCGTCCAACCGGTGCTCGTAGACGGCCGTCCACCGGCCGTCGTGCCACCGGTAGTAGCTGGTGCCCGAGGTGGGCATCACATGCAGTCGGGAACGGTCGGCGCCCTCCCCGAGCACGTCGAGGACCTGGCTGGTCACTAACGCCCGGCTGCCGCCCGATATCACGGCCACGTCGATCAGAGAGGTCAATGCCTCGAACCGCTCCGTCATCCCCTCGGACATCGGGCGACGGGACACGGCGAGGGTGCCATCGAGGTCGAAGGCCATGACGCGCGCCTGCGCGCACAGGGCATCGCAGTCCACGTCACGCCAGGAAGGCACTTCAATCGCCATGTCTTCTCCTTATCCGTCGTTTCTTCGCGGGACCCCGGGCCCAAAGACCGTGCCGAAGGCGTATATCACCCCAGGCGCCCGTTTTTTCACAGCCCCCACTCGGGGTCTATCTCCTCGGGCCGGCGGCCATACAGATCGGCGATGCGCCCGACCAATTCGTCGCGGATCGCCCATTGCAGTTCGTCACGTCCGCGCGCACGCGATTGGATCGGCATGCGGTAGAGCACGATGCGCGCCGGCACTCCGTGCGCGGCGGGGAAGGCATGCGAAAAGGAGTTGGGCTCGTCCTCCCATGGCGCCGGATCGGAGGGCGGCACATCCTCGACGGCGAATTGCAGGGGCCGCACCAGCTGCGGCCATGCACCGGCCAAACGGCGTATCTGCGCGGCGACCATATCGTCGAACATGCCGGAACGCGTGCGATAACGCGGCAGCCGCGTGCCGAACATCGGGGCCCGCACACCCCGGCCATGGCGGTTGCGGTAGACCCGGGATTCCCAAGGAACGCAAAGCATGGCTCCATTATGCCAAAGCCCACGGCGAACGCGCGCGCATCGCCATGCCGTCTCGGGGCAAAGCAGGCCATGGCGCGCCGCAGCGTCAGCGCACGATGGAGGGATCGCGGCTGGACCATATCCTCTCGGAGCGCGGCGTCAGCGGGGAGGCGTCCACATGGGCGACGCCCGACACACCCGCCTTGTCAAGATCCCGTCGGGTCAATCGCGCGGACCACGCCACCTTTCGATCCGGATCATCAAGCGTCACGGAGGCGATGTCGTCGCCGAGATCGGAGACGGCGATGCGCGCGGAGGCGTTCGCGGGCAGCGTGACCTCGCGTTCCGAGCGGCGTTCGCCATCGGGCCCATACGCTTTGAGCGTGGCCTTCACGTCGCCATTGTCAAGATTGGCGAAGGTCAGTTCGCCCTCGGCTCCGTCGGGCAGTGCGATGGCGGATGCCTCGGCGGACGCGGCGGCGTTCATGGACGTGAAGTCGGCCTGTCCGTCCTCGCCGGCGCGCGTGACTTCGAGCATGGCGTCGACGGGCCCTTCGCCGGCCACGCACAACGCCATCGCGTCGGCGGGGGCCTTGCCCAGATCCATCGACGAGACACGGCCCGCCTCGAGGTCGATGGTCTTGATGCGGCGCAGTCCCTGCTCGGTCACCCAGGAAAGCGTGGCCGAGGTATCCTGCGCCGCATGGGCCAGCAGCCGCACCGCGTCGCCGGAGCTCACCGAGGGGATGATCGAGGTCGCCGTTGCCTGGGCGAGCGGCACGACGAAATCGGAGCCCTTCGAGGTCAGTCCGTCCATGCGCACGGCGCGCACGAACGCGGACACCGGCGTCTGCTGGCTGTCGACGGTCACATAGAGGCCCTCCTGATCGACGGTCGCGGCGGACAGATCCATCGTCGCCTCGCCATGCGCGGCCACGGTCAATGTGCCTCCGGTGGCGGATTCCATGCGCGCGCCCGAGGCCGACCCCCACACGTCCACTTCGATCGACGTGGGTTTGGACGAGGGATTGGCGACGACGAGCTGCTGCGTGGTGCCGGTGCGCGTGTCGGAGACCAG
Source organism: Bifidobacterium sp. LH_730 (assembly GCF_056355835.1). Taxonomy (NCBI): domain Bacteria; kingdom Bacillati; phylum Actinomycetota; class Actinomycetes; order Bifidobacteriales; family Bifidobacteriaceae; genus Bifidobacterium; species Bifidobacterium sp. LH_730. The sequence continues at coordinate 120,642 of NZ_JBKETB010000004.1, read as the reverse complement.
GAAGGCGTGGCTCAGGCTTGGAGCGATGCAGGAGGCCGCCTGGATGCCCTTGAGGTCGCCGGTCGTGGCCCACGAGGCCATCGACGAGGCCGAACCGGTGCCTGTGGTGCTTTCCAGCAACCGCACGTCGAGCACGTGGGAGTCGGAGCCGACGGCGCCGGCCAACGAGACGGATGCCGCGCCTTCCTCCATGGTGGCCGCGAGATCGTCGCCTTGGTCGGCGTCCGGGTCGAGCGACGCCACGGAAAGCTGGAACACGGAGCCGAAGGCCGCGTATCGGGCGGTCGAGGCGATGTCGCCGGCCGACGCACGGAACTCGGCGTCGCCGTATTCGCCCGCGTCGGGCAGCGCCATCTGGGCCGGACAATACGAATTCAGCTGCATGGCGCTGACCTGTTCTCCCACGGCCGAGGTGCCGGCCGTGGGACGGTCGACGATCGAGCGAGCGGGGCGTGCCACGACCAGCGCCGCGGCCATGGCGACCAAGACGACCGCCATCGCCGCGGCGGCGGCGACACGCGATTTGCCGCCGGTCCGCCTATGTGTCGAAGCGCTCATGCTTCCTCCCAACCCCGACGCGGCCTGGGCGCCGCCACCAGACAATACAAGGCGATGATCACGCCGGCCAACGCAAGCCAGGCACGGCGCCATCCGCTGGCCTGCCAATGACGCTGGCCCTTGTCGTCGACGCCCGCACCCTGCCCCGAGGCGGTGAGGCGGTAATAGGTGCCGTCGTCGTTGGAGACGACGGACTGCGTGCCGTCCGAGGCGGTGACATTGGCCGTGAGCCGGTCGGCGGCGTCACGTCCGTCCTCCTCGCGTGCGCCAACGACATATATGCCGCCGAAGCCGAGATCCGATATGGATGCGATGGCCTGCGAATCGGCGTTCGACAGCAGCCTCGCCGCCGCGCTCGCCAACGTCGAGTCCGCGGCGCCGGGATGGCCCGAGATGATCTGCGAGCGCACGGCGGCGGAGGCATCGATCAGGTCGCCGCGTGCCGTGCGCATGACGGCGTATCGCACGGAGTTCATGTCCTCCGCGAACAGGGCGAGCACGCGGTTGTCGGGATCCTGCGACAGATAGTCGACGGCCACCATCGGCAGACCGCCGTCGGAAACCCCCGGACGGGAGACGTCGGCGCGCACCATGCCGTTGACGCCCCAGAGCGCCGTCCCGGCGACAAGCACGGCCACCAGGCACACGCGCCCGACGCGAACGACGCCGGTCCTGGCCTTCGAGCCCACGGAGGTGGCGACGACCTCATCGCCGGAGGAACGCAGCGCCACGAACCGTTTGACGGCGCCGCCGGCCACCAGACACACACAGGAAAGCAGCCCCATCACCGTCATGGACAGCCCCGGCAACGCCGAACCCGCCACCGGTCCGTCGACGGCGATGTCGACGGCGACGCGCGTCGAGACCACGGCCGTCATGGCGCCGGTCAGCGAGACGACCCACATCATGCGCGACACACGCAATGCGAAGGGAAGGACCAACGAGACCAGCGCGAGCGCCGCAAGCACCGCGAGCACCGCAAGCGATGCCCAGCCCAATCCCCGCAGGACCTGCGGCGAGACCGCGTCGGAGGCGTCCAACCCGAAGGCGCGGACCGACAGATCCGCCAGACTCAGCGCGGACGGGCTTCCGTTGGAGGAGACGGATGAGACGGTCGCATCACCGAACAATTGCCGCCACAGTCCGTCGCCGCCATGGCGCACGACATTGACCAACGTCGGGGCGATGACGAAGGCCGCCGGCACAGGGACAAGCAGCAGCATCACACGATGCCGCGAGAAGAGCAGAAAGACCAGGAAGGATGCCAGCAGCGGCAGCAACAGCTGGGGCTCGGCGGCCACCGGCGGCACGAAGCACAGCGCCGCAAGCGCCGCGCACTGGACCGAGGCATGCGGCACCGCGGGGTCCTCGGTGTGATACATGCCCACGGCCCGGAAGACGAAGGCGAAGGCGGCGGGCAGGAACACCATGACGGCAAGCATCGGCAGATTCGCGTCGGCATAGAGTCCCAGGGCCAGTCCAAGCGAGGCCCACAGCAAGCCGCCGGCCACACGGACCGCATCGGAGCGGGTGAACACGCCGGCAAGGGCCCAGAACGCCATCGCGCTGGCCGGCGCGGCGGCGAAGAACATCAGCGTGGTCGCGGCGGCGACATGCCCTCCCGTGACCAGCGAGGCAAGCATCAGCACCATCAGCCACGGCGCCGGCGCGGCCGGCAGCCCCGTTCCCTGGCCGAAGGACCACGGCGTCGTGGCCGCGGAGACCAGCTGGCTGAAGTCGGCGCCCGTGGCGAGCAGCCGGTCCGAATGAAGGGAGCCACCGGAGAAGGCGGCGACGAACACATCCCAGAACATCGCGACGACGACGGCGAAGCTCGCCAAGGCCATGGCCAGGGCAGCCGTCCATCGACGCGTGCGCCTCATGCGCAGATGGGCCTTGGCCAAGGGGCTCAGCAACACCACGCCGCGCTGATCGGCGAAGGCACGCCGGCGATCTCGATACTGGTCGAACTGCTGGCGGCTCACCTGCAACTGGGACAGCCCCGAGAGAGGGACCTTCGTCTGGCGCGCCACCAACCGGCGCGCGCGCAGGGCCATCGGCATGCCCAACAGGGCGCGCCACGGCATCGTCAGTTCGCACCACGCGGCATAGGGCCGCTTGCCGAACAGACACACGACGGCCATGACCAGGGAGCGCAGCAGACGCCACACCCATAATGGCGCCCAGCGCCACATGGCCACGTCGGTATAGAGGTAGCGCTGCGCGGCTGACAGACGGGACATCGTCGTGTCGATCGGATGCCGCTCGACCAACGGTTCGCCCGTGCGCGTGCGGACGCCTTCGAATCGGGCGCGACGATGGGCCACACGCGCCTGCGGAACCACGACGACGCGCCCGCCGCACTGGCATACGCGACGACCGAAGTCCCTCGACTCGCCATATGAGGAGAACCACGGGTTGACCCCCACCGTGCGCCAGGTGTCCATCGGCACCAGCGCGCCGGCCAGAGACACCGAGAACACGTCGCTGCGGCCGTCGTATTGCTCCTGGTCCGGCTCGCCGTCGACGACGAGGCCGACGGCACGATGCCGGAAGGCATAGCGTCCCACATCGTGCAGGAACCTTCCCTCCCAATCGAGCTGCTTGGCGCCGAGCAGGGAGGCCGTCGGCGTGTTGCGCCACGCCTCGAGCAGTCTCTCCAGGCAGTCGGAGTCGGCCGGCCTGGAATCGTCGTGCAGCAGCCACAGCCCCCGGGTTCCGGGAGCGAGCCGGGCATAGTCCAGCGCACGGGACACGGCGTCGCCGAAGGAACGCGCGCCCTTGGCACGCACCAGCTGGACGGAGACGGTTGTGGTCACGGGCATGCGTTCCATCGGCCCCGACGGAGAGGGTGTGACGTCGAATCCCATGCTCGCCGGCTGCGAGGTCAAGCCCGTGCAATCGGCGATGACGATCACTCCGGGCAGCACGTCCTGGGTCAGCACCGCATGAAGCGTGGACGGCAGGAAACGCAAATCGGACTCCACGACAACCACCGCGGCGATCGAGGAATCGACGTCCTGCCGATGCGAATACGGACGCGAGGACAAGGCCTCGGCGAGGACCTGCCTCAGTTCGCTGTTGTCTGTGGAACTCATACGATCCAGTGTAGCGAGCGGCGCGGCTACGCGCGCTCCCGGCGCTCGCGCTTGTAGCGCCGGCGCTCACGCTCGCTCATGCCTCCCCAGATGCCGAAACGCTCGTCATGGTCGATGGCCCATTGCAGGCATTGCTCGCGCACCTCGCACTGCGCGCACACGCGCTTCGCATCACGCGTCGAACCACCCTTCTCCGGGAAGAACGCCTCCGGATCGGTCTGCGAGCAAAGCGCCTTGTGCTGCCAGGACAGATCCCCGTCCGGCCTGAACAGCCCCCACAGCTCGCGCAACGGCTCTTCGGCGGAATCGTCAACGACACCCCACATACGTTCCTCCTTGCCGCGGCTCGTACATCCGTCCATTTTCCGAAAACCAATTACACACGTGTCATTTGCTTTCGTCAAGTCAGGGCCGTGTCAATACTCCCCTTTCGGGGATGCTGTGATATAAGGGCGGGCCGACGCGCCGACGCCGCCCGCGTGCGGGGATTTGGTAAACGTCGCTCCCCCGCATACGACTCTCCCGGCCCACGTCCTGCGCCCTGCCTTACAATCGTCGCAGCAACAGACCCCGAGGAACAGCAGGCGGACGCACCGCCCGAAGGAGGCGGCGATATGGCGAATGCGCGCCACGACACCGGCGATCTGCCGAATCTGACCGGATTGGGGGGCGCCCGTCCGCACCATAGCGCGGGATACCGAGTGCGCCACCGCGCGCGCACCATCATCGTCTGCCTGATGGCGGCCGCCCTGGTCTTCGCCGGCACAGTCGCCGCGGCCGTCTGGACCGACATCGGCTCGGCCGTCAAGGACGGCGAGCTCAAGCTCAACCTCAGCGGATCGAGCAAGGTCGACGAATCACTGACCGATTTCAACGCCGGCAAGCCGGTCAACATCCTGCTCATCGGACAGGATTCGCGCGAAGGCGACGGCAATTCCTCCATCGGAGGTTCCCAGGCCGACGTGCAGGGCCTGCACAACGCGGACACGACGATGGTGATGCAGATCGCCGCCGACCGCAAGACCATATCCCTGGTGTCGATTCCCCGTGACTCGCTGGTGGACGTGCCCAGCTGCGAGACGACGGCGGGCACGATACCGGCGCAGTACGGCGTGCAGTTCAACGCGATCTTCCCCAATGCCTATGCGATGGGAGGCCTCGCATCGGCCACCAGCTGCACGCTGAGCGCCGTCAATTCGCTGACCGGACTTGACATCGGCAACGTCGTCGTCGTCGACTTCCAGGGGCTGTCGGGCATGATCGACGCGCTCGGCGGCGTGGACCTATGCATCCCCGAGGCGATCCAGGACTACAACACCGGGCTCAACCTCGCCGCCGGCATGCAGCACCTCGACGGCATGGCCGCCACCCAATACGCCCGCGTGCGCTACAGCGTGGGCGACGGCTCCGACATCATGCGCACGACGAGGCAGCAATACCTGATCAAGCAGCTGCTCAACGAGGCCAGGAACAAGAACCTGTTCACCCAGACCGGACAGCTCTACCAGCTCGCCAAGCAGGCGCTCCAGTCTCTGAACATCAGCTCCGGCCTGGCCGACATCTCCACGCTCGCGGGTCTGGCGATGAGCCTCAAGAACCTCGACTCCAACGGGCTCCAGGCGCAGACCGTGCCGATCATGCCCGCGCCCGAGGATCCGAACCGAAGGGTGTGGACCTCCGACGCGGATGCGCTGTGGGCCAAGATGCGCAAGGGCGAGCCGATCTTCGAGCAGACCAAGCACGATTCCTCCAAGGATTCCGACGTGCCCGGCGACGGCACCTCCGACACGCAGACGGATGGCACCGGCACGTCGGACGGATCCACTCCGGACGGCACGACAAGTGACCAGACCACCGTCCCGTCCACCGGAGATCCGCTCTCCGGGGACATCGCCTCGCGTATCCAGGGGCTCTCCCCCGATGCGACGACCGGATTGATCTCCCTCGACGACGGCACGCTCGTCGATTCGGAGACCAAGGGCATCGTCGACCCGCAGTCGGGCGCGATCCGCGACTCGACGACCGGCGAGTTCATCGGCATGGCGGACCGCTACCTGAACACCACCGTATGTGCCGTTCCTGCGCAGAAGTGACGATGACACGGAACGCACACACACGCGGCATGTAGAAATACCCCAGATCGAACACGAACATGGGGAGGACGCATGAGCCAGTCAGCGGAGGGCATGGGACCGAAGGACAATCCCCCCAGCTTCCTGCCCTCCGCCTCCGCCAGGCGTCCCCGGCGCACCACCGCGGCGGACGACGCCTCGACGCCGCCGAGCTTCACCCCGTCCTCCCCGAGGCAGACGCCCGCCGCGATACCTCCTTCGCCGCAGCGCTCCCGGCGCACCGCCGGCTCCTCGACGCGGGTGACGGGCGAACGTCCCGCCGCCGTTCCCCGTTCCCAAGGCACGCATGCCCCGCTGGCCGCGTCCTCGCCCATGCCCGTCACCGGGCGCCCCGGCGCCACCGCCGCGGCAAGGCCGAGACGACGCCATATGGCGCTCAAGATCGTCGCGGGGCTGTTGGCCGCGCTGCTGCTGGCGGCGGGCCTCGGACTTTTCTCGGCATGGCGATGGATCGACGGCCAGCTCACGCACGAGGACTGGCTCACCACCCATGCCGACACGGCGGCGGAAAGCTGGCTGCTGCTCGGCTCCGACGAGCGCGACGGCACGGCGGGCGGCTCGGTGGCGGACGCGCCCGGATACCGCACCGACACGATACTTGTGCTCACCAAGCCGAAAAGCGGCGCCAGCTCCCTGATCTCCATCCCGCGCGATTCGCTGGTCGAGGTCGACGGCGGCTATATGAAGATCAACGCGGTCGCCCAGCTGGCCGGCCCCGAACGGCTCACCGAGCAAGTCGAGCAGATCACCGGGCAGAAGATCGACCATGTCGCCAAGATCCGGTTCGGAGGCCTGCAGCAGGTGGTCGACGCGCTCGGAGGCGTCGAACTGTGCTACGACCAGACCGTCTCCGACCCCGATTCCGAGCTCAACTGGCAGGCCGGCTGCCACATGGCCGACGGGCACACGGCGCTGGCCTTCTCCCGCATGCGCTACGCCGATCCGCAGGGCGACTTCGGACGCGCCCAGCGCCAGCGGCAGGTCATCTCCGCCATCGTCAAGAAGGGCGCGTCCAGGCAGACGCTCACCGATATCGCCAAGGTGAGGAATCTGATCTCCACCGGACTGGCGTCCGTCAGCGTCGATGAGAAGACCGATCCGCTCACCTTGGTCAGGATGGCCCTCGCCTTCCGCGACGCCTCCGGCGACAAGGGCATCAGCGGCAGCGTCTATTGGACCGATCCCGGATACTATGTCGACGGCGTCGGATCCAGCGTGCTGCTCGACGACCAGCGCAACCTCGACCTGTTCGATCAACTGGCCGAGGGCACGCATGGCCCCGGACAGGTCGGCACGCTCGCCGAGGGCTGACTCCGCGCGGATTGTGGATAACCCCGGGCCTCCGACCACAATGGCCCGGCGCGCTTGCCCCGTCGCTTCGTTCCGTTCCACACTGGAGGGATGAGCAACGACGCATCGTCTCCATCCCAACGCGCCATGGTCCGCGCCGGTCCCGGCATCGCCGTCCCGAACGGCGTCACGGGCCGTCGCCGGCCGGGAGCGCGGCCGTTCTCCCCTTCTTCCGCCACCGGCGGTCCACGACGACGTGGGAGACGTCGCGATGGTCCGGATCCCATCGAACGTGACCCGCTGCGGCATCTGACCACGTTGGCGCTGCTCGCCCCGGCGGTCGCCCAGGCCGCGTTGCTGGCGGTCATGCTGGTCGAGGGACGATGGATGTTCGCGGCGACGGTGGCGCCGGGACTGATCGGATGCCTGGCCTCCGTGGTGCTGTCGATGGCGCAGCGCAGGCGGCAGGCCGAGTCGGATGCCCGGATTGCCTCGGCCTTTGAGGATTCCGGAAGCGGCGGGGTCCCGTCCCCGCCGAACGCCGCCGACATGGCCGCCATGATCGGCGCGTTGCCTTCGGCGGGTCTGGAGGAGCTGCTGGGCTGCGCCGACGATCCCCTGCCCTGGCGGACCATCGCCAGGCGCTGGCTCGCCGCATGCGCGTCTGCGGACACGCGCGCAGGCTTCGCGGCGCCGATCGGCATGGGACCGGATGGCGTGGTGGCCCTCGATCTGATCCGGCAAGGGCCGCATGCGCTGGTGGCCGGCACGACGGGCTCGGGCAAATCGGTGCTGTTGCAGAGCTGGTGTCTGGCGCTGGCCGCCGCGCAGCCCCCGGAGCGGCTGCGCTTCGTTTTTCTCGACTTCAAGGGCGGATCCGCCTTCCGCCCCCTCGAGCGGCTGCCGCATGCGGCGGGCAGCGTGTGCGACCTCGATCTGAAGCATGCGACGCGCGCCCTCAGGGCCATCGAGGGCGAGCTTGTGCGCCGCGAACGTTTGGTCGCGCGCACCCATGCCGGCGACATATCCGCACTCGACGATCCTCCGCCCCGCCTACTGATCGTCGTCGACGAGTTCCACGCGCTGCACGCCCAGCTGCCCGACTATGTGGATCGTCTCGTGCGGATCGCCGCGCTCGGGCGGTCGCTGGGCATGCATGTGATCGCCTGCACGCAGAATCCACTCGGACAGGTCAGCGCCGACATGAAGGCGAATATGTCGCTGAACCTGTGCCTGCGTGTGCGTGACGGATTGCAGTCCTCGGAGCTGCTGGGCTCGTCGTGCGCGGCCTCGATCAGCCCGTCCGTGCCAGGAGGCGCGTTTTGCTTCGACGGCGAGGACATCGCGCCCCTGCGTTGCGCCGCGCCGCGCGACATCGACGCGCTGGCGCGCCATATCCGACTGGCCGCCCGCTTCCATGGCAGCGAAGGCGCCCGGCCGCTGTTCACCGCTCCCCTGCCGCGGATCGTTCCGTTCGACTCGATCCTCGCAGCCGGCACACCGACCGCGCAGGATGCGAACGCGCATATGGGCCGGGCCACGGACACGCATCCGGCGCCGCCTGCCCTGCCCTTCGGCATGGCCGACGACGGCGTGTCCCTGCGCACGGCGACGATGCCGATGGGATGCGGCAACATCGCGGTGATAGGCGCCCAGGGGCGGGGCAAAAGCACGCTGCTGGACACGCTGCGCGCCGTCGCGCGAGACGTGCCCGGGCTGGCCGTGCGCGTCAGCACGCGCGACCGGGACGCATGGCGCACCGTCGACGACCATGTGAGCGCGCCGATGACGCGCCGCTCCGCGTCCGACGGCCCGCCGACGCATCCGCATCTCATATGGCTGGTCGATGACGCCGATCCGCTGCTCGACCCGTTCGCCGACGATCCGATGTCTGCCCGGCTGACGCGGGCGATGGCCGATCCCCGGGTCACCGTCGTGCTCGCCCTCGTCACGCCCCGGCATCTGAAGGTCCCCGAGCATTGCGCGATGCGGCTCGTGTTTCCCACGGGCGAACGCCCGGTGGATCTGATGAACGGGGTGCCCTCGGATGCGCTCGCGGAATTCGACCACGACGCCCTCATGCTGCCGGGGCGCGGCGTGTGGCTCGCCCGCGGCCGCGCGACGCCGGTGCAGTGCGCATCCGCCCGCGCCGACCGAACGAAGGATGCGGGTGCGGTGAAGACACGGAGATTCCCTCGGCGAAACCCTTGAAAAGTCGTTCGGTTCGTGATTATCTATATAGCGAATCGGACAGTTGAGGCGAGAGGATATCCCACGATGAGCAGTGCATTCGACTGGCGCGCCAAGGCCGCCTGCCGCGACAAGGACCCCGAGTTGTTCTTCCCCGTGGGCAACACCGGCGCGGCCTACCAGCAGATCGAGGAGGCCAAGGCCGTCTGCCGCACCTGCAAGGTCATCGACGCATGCCTCAAGTGCGCGCTGGACACCAACCAGGACTATGGCGTGTGGGGAGGCCTGAGCGAGGACGAGCGCCGCGCCCTCAAGCGCCGCGCCATGCGCGCCCGCCGCTCCCAGGCGATGCAGATGCAGATCTGAAGCGCCTGAGCGCCGCAGGTCCGGCATATGTGACACAAGCGAGGAGCCTCCCCTGCGTGGGGAGGCTCCTCGCTGTTATCGCAGGTGCCCGTGGGACCGGTGCGGCCCAACCGCCCGGCTCGGCCCGCTCACTCCTGTGCGGCGCGCAGCTTCATATCGAGCGTGACGCGGGTGCCCCCCTCGCGCCGCGGCTCCCAGTTGACGGTGCCGCCGAAGTCGTTGGTCACGAAGGTGTTGATGATCTGCGTGCCAAGCCCCGAGCCGGAGGACCGCGCCATGCCGGCATGTTCCTCCGATCCCAGACCAGTGCCGTCGTCCTCGACGACGACGTTGAGGTTCGCGCCCGAACGGCCCACGGAGATCGTGATGTGCCCCTCGGAGCGCCCCTCGAAGCCATGCTCGACGGAGTTGGTGATGAGCTCCGTCAACACCAGCGACAGCGGGGTCGCGTCCTGGGCGGGCATCATGCCGAATTTGCCCATGAAGTCGATGTCGATGCGCTGGTCGCGCATGGTCGCCAGATCGACGGCCATCTTGAGCAGGTTCGCGATGACCTTGTCGAAGTCGACGACCTCGTCGGCTGTCTGGCTCAGGCCCTCGTGCACCATGGCGATGGTCTGCACGCGGCGCTGCGCCTCCTTGAGCTCCTTCTTGACCTCCTCGCTCTTGGTCTTGCGCGCCTGAAGCCTCAGCAGCGCGGAGACGGCCTGCAGATTGTTCTTGACGCGGTGGTGGATCTCGGAGATCGTCGCGTCCTTGGTCTGCAGCTCCTTCTCGCGGCGGCGCACCTCGGTGACGTCACGGCACAGCACGATGCCGCCGGTGCGGCCGTTCGCATCATACAGCGGCAGCGAGCGCATGGAGACGGCGGAGCGGTTGGCGTTGAGCTCGGAGTCGGCGGCGGCCTTGCCGGACAGCACCATCGGCAGGGTCTCGGGCAACGGGTCGTTGGTGTGCAGCAGCTGCGTGCCGATCTCGCTCAGATACTGCCCCTGCATCACCGACAGCAGACCCAGGCGTCTGAAGCAGCTGATCGCGTTGGGCGAGGCATAGCGCACGACGCCGTCGACGGTGAGCACAATGAAGCCGTCGGCCACGCGCGCGTTGTGCCGCTGGCTCATCACGGAGTCGACGAAGGGGAACTGCCCGCGCGGAATCATCTCGTAGAGCTGCTTGCCGGCGTTGATCGACTCGGACTCATAGCGGCCGTTGGATTCGCGGGTGGCCATGCTGGTCTCGCGCACGACCAGACCCAGGGTCTTGCCGTTGTGCTTGACGGGCGCATACACATTGCACACGGTGGATTTGCCGATGGAACGCAGCACGGTGGAGCGGAAGAGCACGTCGGAGCGCATCGCCGCGTCGAGTTCGACGCCCATGTCGTCGGGCATCGTGTCGCCGACCACGTCCTCGGTCCTCAGGGTCATCACAGTCGAGGGCCGGCATTGCTCGGCCACGACATAACGCCCGTCGCCGTTCTGCACGATGAGCAGCAGGTCGGCGAAGCTCAGGTCGGCGATGACCTGCCAGTCGGCGACGAGATGATGGAGCCATTCGCGGTCGGAGTCGTCGAAATCCGGGCGCGTCGCGAGAATCTGTGAGAAATCAGCCATATGCCCATCATACGCAGGGCAAGGTCCCACACACGGCCTTGGGCGGGCGTGGCTTGACTTCACACAAGGTTACGGTATCGTAGCTTACGGTTTCGTAACCCAGTTCCGTCCATGCGACGGACGCAGGGACGACGCGGGAGGTAGGCTATGGTCGATACGGTCCACACGGATGGGACAAGGGATGACGGCGCGACGCACCCGGAGCGGAGGCATGCCGTCGGCCTTGCGACGCTCGAGGAGTCCCGTCACAAGGCCGACGCGGCCCGCGCCGAGGCCGTGCGGGCGAAGGCCAGGGCCCGGGCCGCGCGCATCCTGGCGAAGGCCGAGGCCCGGGCCGCGCGCATCGAGGGACTGGCATCCACGGGCCGCGTCCGGCGCATCCGTCTCGATGTGCACGGCCGCCCCAAGCCCATGCTGCGCGGATGGATCCACGCCCTGGCGGCCCCGCTGGCGCTGGCCGCGGGCATCGTGCTCATCTGCCTGGCCCCCGGGGCCGGCCTCAAATGGGCGTGCGCCGTGTTCATGGCCGCTTCCCTGGTGCTGTTCGCCAACTCCGCGGCCTATCATCTGGGTGACTGGAGCCCGCGCGTCACCGATGTGCTGCGCCGCATCGACCACGTCAACATCTTCCTGCTCATCGCCGGCACCTACACACCCGTCTCCTTCGCATTGGAGCCGTTCTGGCGCAATGTGATCATCATCTCGATGTGGGCCTGCACGGCCGTGGCCATCGGCATCCACGTCGTGTGGATCAACACGCCCCGCTGGCTCTACACGGTGGTCTACATCGTCTTCGGCATCTACGGCGTGGCCTATATGTGGCTGTTCTGGACCTCCCCCGCCGCCGGACCGGCGGTCGTGATATTGCTGGCCGCCGGAGGCGCATGCTATATCGCCGGCGCCATCGTCTACGCGCTGCGCCGGCCCGACCCATGGCCGAGGATCTTCGGTTTCCATGAGATCTTCCACTGCGGCACCGTCGCCGGCTACGCCTGCCATATGGTCGCGATCTACATGGTGATCGTGGCCCTCATATGACGGATGGGGACCGGCCCCGCTGGAGCCGGTCCCCATCCGCATCCGGAAAGGAATCCCCTTAAGCCTCGAGCGGCTTGGAATCCTTGATGACGACGCTGATCGCGCGGCCGTTGGGAGCCTGGTAGCTCACGGTGTCGCCGGCCGCATGGCCGTTGATGGCCGCGCCGATCGGCGACTCGGGGCTGATGATCTCGTGGTCGGTGGCGATGGCGAGGTCGCGCGTGCCGAGCACATAGACGCGCTCGCGGCCGTTGATCTCGATCGTCACCAGCGAGCCGTCGCCGACCTTGCCGGCGGGCGGGGCGGTGAGGATCTTCGCGTTGCGCAGCTTGACGGTCAGCTCGTCGATGCGGCCCTGGTTCTTGCGCTGCGCCTCGCGGGCGGCCTGGTATCCGCCGTTCTCGGACAGATCGCCCTCGGCGCGCGCCGCGGAGACCTTGGCGAGGATCTCATCGCGGTATTCGCCTTCGCGCCACTTCAATTCCTCGGCCATCTTGTCGTAGGCCTCCTGCGTGAGCAGGATGGTCTTCTCTTCGGTCATATTCGTTTCCTTCCTGGTTAAAGCGTGACTGGGGCAATAGTCTAATACGCCCCGGGCGGCGCGGCCATGTTTCGCGCCCCAAGAAAAAAGCGCCGGACTCGCCGGCGCTTCCCTGTCAGGGCAAAAAATCAGCGGGTCGAGATGATGTCGACGACGAACACCAGCGTGTCCGTGCCACCGATGCCGGCCTGCGGCACGCCCGCGGGGCCATAGCCGTATTCCGGCGGGATGGACACCACCAGACGCGAGCCGACGTTGTGGCCGGGAACCGTCTGGTCCCATCCGCGGATGACCTGTCCCACGCCGATGCCGAAGCTGGCGGGCTGGTGACGGTCGAAGCTCGAATCGAAGGGCTCTTCCTTGCCCCACACGACGCCGTGATAGTTGACGGTGACGGTGTCGCCGCGGCGCACCATCGGGCCGTCGCCCTCCACCAATTCCACGGACTTGAGGCCCTTGGGGGCCTCGGGCGTCGGGAAGTCGATGACCGGACGCGCACCGAATTCGGCGTTCACCTGCGGCATGGTCGTATCTGCCATTGTCTCCTCCTTGTCAGCGCTTACAGCACACAATGCCACATAGCCTACCACTCAGCATTCGACGACGTTGACGGCAAGCCCGCCTTTCGAGGTCTCCTTGTATTTGGCCATCATGTCCTCGCCGGTCTGTTTCATCGTGCGGATAGCCTGGTCGAGGGACACGACATGCGTGCCGTCGCCAAGCATGGCCATGCGCACCGCGTTGATGGCGGTGTTGGCGGCCATCGCGTTGCGCTCGATGCAGGGGATCTGCACAAGCCCGCCCACCGGGTCGCAGGTGAGTCCCAGATGGTGTTCGATGCCGATTTCGGCGGCGTTCTCGATTTGTCCTGGTGTGCCGCCCATCGCCGCAGCGAGTCCGGCCGCGGCCATCGAACAGGCGACGCCGACCTCGCCCTGACAGCCGACCTCGGCGCCCGAGATCGAGGCGTTGCGCTTGAACAGGTATCCGATGGCGCCTGCAGTGAGCAGGAAGGCATCGACGCCCGCCTCGTCCGCCGTGTCGACGAAATGCCAGTAATATCCGAGCACCGCGGGGATGATGCCGGCCGCGCCGTTGGTGGGGGCGGTGACGATGCGGCCGCCGCCAGCGTTTTCCTCGGAGACTGCGAGGGCGAACAGATCCACCCAGGCGGCGTCGGAGTTCTCAAGCGCGGTTTCGATACGTTTGCGGTCGCGCCCGAGCACATCGGCGTTGCGTGCCAAGCGGGCGTACATGCCGGGCGCGCGCCGGGGCACATCGAGTCCGCCGGGCAGGATGGCGGCGGTGGATGAACAGCCTCGCTCGATGCAGTCACGCATCACCGTCCACACACGCTTCAGGTAGTCGCGCACCTCTTCAGCCGAGCGGCAGGCGGTTTCGTTTTCCCAGACGAGACGGGCGATGGTTTTGCCTTCGCGCGCGGCCATGGCCACCAATTCGTCGCAGCTGTGGAAATGGTGCGGGGCCTCGGGGGCGAACTCGGCCGCGCCATCGTCCTGATTCGCGGTGTTGGCGGTGGCGTCGCGCGGTTCAGCATCCGCTGCGTCCGATGCTGCGCCCGCTGTATCCTCCGGGCGCTCGTGGATGCCGATCAAGCGGTCATCGCTCCGCCCCTGGCGCACAAAGCCGCCGCCGATCGAATACCACACCTGTTCGTCCACGACACCACCGTCGGCGTCGAAGGCCTCGAAGCGCATGGCATTGGGGTGCGCGGCCATGCGCCGCCAGCGTTCGAAGGCCATGTCCGTCTCATAGTCGAAGGGGATGCTGCACGCGCCGGCGAGCCGCAGGGTGCCGGAGTCTTCGACGAGCGAGCGGATGTCAAGCAGCCGGTCGGTGTCCACGGTCTCGGGATGCGCCCCCTCGAGGCCCGCCATGACGGCGCGGTCGGTGCCATGCCCCAAGCCAGTCAGGGCCAGCGAACCATAGAGGGTGACGCGCAGTCGGGCGATGTTCCCCAACAACCCGACGCCCCGCAATGATTCGGCGAATGCGGCCGCCGCGCGCATCGGCCCCACCGTATGCGAGGAGGACGGGCCGACGCCAATCGTGAACATATCGAGCACACTGAACATGGCTCACACTCTAGCGCACTCCCCCGGCCCTCCCAAAGCCGCCAAAAGTGCCCCCGGCGGGACTCGAACCCGCATGCCGTAGCGATGGATTTTAAGTCCACTGTGTCTACCATTCCACCACGGGGGCGCGCAGCCATTGTACATGCTACAAGGGAACCAGCCGGCTCAATGCCGGCGCATGTCGAGTGACCTCAGCGCGCGGCGAGCAGACGGCGGCCGTAGTCGAGCACGATGCCGTCAAGCAGGCCGTGCTCGCTGGCGATGAAGGAGTCGATGGGCGTGCCATGGTCGGCTTCGGCGGCCGCGCTCACCTTGGCGAGCACACGGTTCCACACCACCGCGCCGCCGCCGACCACATCCACACGCCCCGGATGGATCGTGCGATAGGTGAGGCGTTCGGCACGCGGCATCCGCAGGAAGCGGTCGTCGACCGCATACGCGTCGGCAAGGCTGACGCGACGGCCGTCGACCTGCGTGTGGTCGTATTCGGTCAATCCCATGCTCAGCGCCGTCATCGTGGTGACGGTGCCCGACACGCCGATGATGGTGCGGGCCTTGCCTGCGGGCACAGTTTCGAGGGCCTTGTCGATATGCCGGTCGACATCCTCGATGGCGGCCGCGATCTGCTCCTCGGTGGGCGGGTCATTGGTCAAGTGGCGTTCGGTCATGCGCACCGATCCGATGTTCATCGAATACGCGGCCTCGACGCGGGTGACCGGCGTGGCGACGCCATCGCCGCCGAGAACCAGCTCGGTCGAGCCGCCGCCCAGATCCACGACCAGATAAGGCGCGTCGAGCGAGGCACAGTCGACGACGCTGGTGGCGCCCAGGAAGCTCAGATCGGCTTCCTCGGTGCCGGGGATGACCTCGGGGCGCACGCCGAGAATCGATTCGATGCCATCCTCGAACTGTTCGCGGTTGGCGGCGTCGCGCGTGGCCGAGGTGGCCACGAAACGGATGCCGTCGACCGGATGCTCGGCGAGCACGCCGGCGAATTCACGCGCCGCCTCATAGGCACGTTCAAGCGCGTCTTCGGCGAAACGATGCGTTTTGTCGACATCCTGCCCGAGGCGCACGACGCGCAGGATGCGCGGCACGACCTCCTCGACGCCCGTCTCGCTGACGCGCACGATCTTGAGTCTGATGGAATTGGTGCCGCAATCGATGCCTGCGACCGTCACCTGTCCGTCGGTCATATGCTTCCTTCCGTCCTTTCCACTCCTATGCTCTCGTTCCGCCCGCGATCCGACGTCTATTCGACGCCGACCGTGCAGCGGCAGACGGTCGGATCGAATTCATCGCGAATGCGTTCAAGCGTCAGGTCACCGATCGGATTGACACCCGGGCCCATGACCAGTGTCTGCGCCAGCAATGCGTGCAGGCATTTGACGCGCACCGGCATGCCGCCGGCGGAGATGCCCTCGATATGGCTTTCATCGTCGCCCAGACGAGTGGCAAGCTCGTGGCGGAAGGCCAGATACCACTCATGGGCACGCTGATAGGCAGTCCTCACCTCGTCATCGGCCGCCAACAGCTCGTTGTATTCCTTCATCGCGCCTTCGGCCTCGACGTGGGAGATGGCTTTGACGGCCTCGGGACCGGTCAGATAGCAGGTGGTCGGGAAGGGGATGTCGCCGGGCAGCATTGGGCGGGTGACGACGGCAAGCGGCCTGCCGCAGACGCAGCGCGCACCGACCGCGACCATGCCGCGGGGATAACGCCCGAGCTGGCGTTCGACCAAATCGATATCCTCGGCCGACGCCGGTTGGGCTAGCAACCGGTCAACTATCGTCGAGACTTGTTCCTGCGTCGTTTCGCTCATGCCGCCGCCTCCGTGTCATGGTATGGAATTGTGGTGGTGTGGAATGGAATGGTTATGCGCCCCATGTCCAGCGCGCGGTGCGCGCACTATCAGTGCGCATTGCCGTCTTGTCCAGCATCCGTTTTTTGTTCGTCACCGGTGTCGCCACCGGCATCGGATTTGGATGTGGTTCCCGTCGTCTGTCCGGCGGCGCCTTGGTCGGCCTTTTCGAAGCTATATGCGAGCTCAGTGTACCAAGGCAGGGATTTCGTATCGTCGCCCTTGGTTCCGCTGCCGGCTTTGTCGTCGGCTTGCTCTCCGGTGACGGCCTGCGCGTTCAGCACGCGAATGGCCTGTTCGCCAGGAAAGACAAAGCCAAGGCGTTCGCGCGCCTGGGCGGTGACATAGGCGTCGTCGTTCCAACGCTCGATCTCGTTCTCCAGCTTCTGCTTGCGGGCGATCAAGGCCGCCTCGTCGCGCTTGAGTCCGTTGAGTTCGGAGAGATTGAGCGCGTAGGTGTGGAAGGTGGAAACCAGCTGGATGGCGCCGAGCGCGATGATGAACAGCGCCATGAAGAAGGCGATCGGCCCCGCGCTGCCTGCGGAGGATGGTTTGCGACGCTCCGCTCCCCTGTTTCTGCCGGTCCGTCTGCTCATAGTCGATAAAAATACCCGCCGCGCGCGACTTGCGCATGCGGCGGGTGGTTTGGTGAAGTCACGGGAGGAGTCGCGTAGTCCGTTGTATTCAGAATGCCGTTAGTGGAACTTTCGTTTTGTTATAAGGAAAGCTCCGTCGGCACGGGGCCCCACTGGGCCCCTCTACGGCCTCCTCGCGTGATCAGACCTGCTGAGCGGGTCTGATCACATGTACTTCTTGCAGGCCTTGAAGGCGCTGTAGCCGGCGTACTGAGCGGTCGAGCCGAGCTCGTCCTCGATCTCCAGCAGGCGGTTGTACTTGGCAACGCGCTCGCCACGGGCCGGGGCACCGGTCTTGATCTGGCGGGTGTTCTTGGCGACGGCCAGGTCGGCGATCGTGGTGTCCGGGGTCTCGCCGGAGCGGTGCGACACCATGGAGGTGAAGCCGTTGGCGGTGGCCAGCTCGATGGCGTCGAGGGTCTCGGTCACGGAGCCGATCTGGTTGAGCTTGACCAGCAGGGAGTTGGCGGCCTTGAGGTCGATGCCCTTCTGCAGGCGCTTCGGGTTGGTGACGAGCAGATCGTCGCCGACGAACTGGAGGCGGTCACCGAGCTTGGCGGTGATGTTGCTCCAATCCTCCCAGCCTTCCTCCTGGAACGGATCCTCGATGGAGACGATCGGGAACTCGTTGATGATCTCCTCGTAGAAGTCGGTCAGGTAGGAGGCGTCGCGGTCGGCACCCTCGAAGTGGTACTTGCCGGTCTCCTTGTTGTAGAACTCGGAGGCGGCGGCGTCGAGGCAGATGCCGATCTGCTTGCCCGGCTCGTAGCCGGCGGCGGCGATGGCGTCCACGATGTACTTCAGGGAGTCCTTGTTGGAGCTCAGCTTCGGAGCGAAGCCACCCTCATCGCCGAGGCCGGTGGCCAGGCCGTCCTTCTTCAGGACGTTCTTCAGGGTGTGGTAGACCTCGACGCCGGCGCGCAGGGCCTCGGAGAAGGAGTCGAAGCCGTAGGGGGAGATCATGTACTCCTGGATGTCGGTGGCGAAGTCGGCGTGCGCGCCGCCGTTCATGATGTTCATGTTCGGCACGGGCAGGATGTGGCCGTTGGTGCCGCCGATGTAGCGGTACAGCGGCAGCTCGGCGGACTCGGCCGAGGCGTAGAGGGCGGCCAGGGAGACGCCGAGGATGGCGTTGGCGCCGAGGCGGCCCTTGTTCGGGGTGCCGTCGAGCTCGATCATGAGGTCGTCGAGGGCGCGCTGGTCGGAGGCGTCCATGCCGATGATCTTCGGGGCGATCTCCTCGTTGACGGCCTTGACGGCGTTGTAGACGGACTTGCCGCCGTAGACGGACTTGTCGCCGTCGCGACGCTCCCAAGCCTCGGCCTCACCGGTGGAGGCGCCGGAGGGAACCAGGCCCTTGCCCTGAGCGCCGTCTTCGGTCTCCAGGTAAACTTCGACGGTCGGGTTGCCGCGGGAATCGAGGATCTGGCGCGCGTAGACGCTTTCAATTGCTGCCACAACTACTCCTTAAAATTAGGTTGTGAAATGACAGTCCTAAGAATAGTGCTTTTTGTGGACTATGTGAACAACACGCCGAAAAACGGTTGTTAGCGCTCACAATTTTTGCGAGGAGCCTACGAACGACGGTTGACGAACCAGTATCCGAGCGCCACGAACACCACGCCGCCGACGATGTTGCCGGCCGTGGCCGCGGAAAGGTTGAACAGGATGCCCGGCACGTCGAGCGCGGCCGCGCCGGCCGCCTCGGCGCCGAAACCGAGCGCCTTGGCCGCCAAGCCGATCGGCAGGAAGAACATATTGGCCACGCAGTGTTCGAAGCCCATGGCCACGAAGCCGGCGATGGGCAGCAGGATGCCGAGCACCTTGTCCCCCACGGAGCGCGCGGAGAAGCCGATGCGCACGGCCAGGCACACGAGGATGTTGCACAGGATGCCGCGCACGAACAGCGTGCCCCAGCCGGGCGTCACCTTGCCGGCGGCCACGGCCACGGCCGTGTCGCCCACGAGTCCGCCGTTGAGCGCCATCGTGCCGGCGGCCGCGATCAGCCCCACCAGCACCAGCGCGCCGACGAGGTTGCCGAACCAGACGATCACCCAGTTGCGCAGCATGGCCGGCCAGGAGATGCGGTGCGCGGCCAGGTCGGAGGCCATCAGCGAGTTGCCGGTGAACAGCTCGGCCCCGCAGCACAGCACCATCACCAGCCCCATGCAGAACGCCAGCCCGCCGAGGAAGCGCTGCGGCCCCCAGGTCAGGTTCGGATCGGAGGTGACGATGAGGAAGAACAGCGCGCCGAATCCGATGAACAACCCCGCGAACATGGCGGAGACGAAGGCCTTCGCCCCTGTCAGCCGGGTCTTGTTCTCTCCGGCTTTCTCCACGGCCTCCTCGGTTTCCGCGGGCGTGAGCGCGTTGATGTTGATGACGGGAGCTGTCATCGATCCCCTCCCCCATTGAGCTAGGTCCTTCGGACGGATATACCAGCATGAAGTCTACCGGTTCCCACGGCCCGTTGCGAGAGCGGGCCCGTCAGGAGGATAATGAAGGTGATAGGCGGATTCGACGGCGAATCCTCACATATCCGGGAGGGGGTTGTGCCATGGATAAGAGACTGTTCCACCGGATGGGCGCGGCGGCTGGCGCGGTCGCGCTGAGCCTCACGATGGCGGCATGCGGCGAGAACGACGAGGTCGGCACGGCATGCGAGGGACGGGATTCCAACACGGCATATGACTGGCCGTCGTATGACTCGCTGCGGGATATGGAAGAGCAGGCCGCCGCGATGCATTATGTGCGGATCCTGGGCTGTTCGGCGCCCAAGAGCTCGGACGCAGGATATGACACGACGATCCGCGCCGAGGTGCTGGGTTCCATCGCAGGCGGAGCGGAGGGTGGCAAGGCGGCGGACAAGGATAGCCAGACCGAGATCAAGGGGTACACCGCGCCCGACGACGCCCTGCCGCTGACGGTGGGCAACACCTATGTGATGTTCGTCAACGAACGGGGATATCAACTCGCTCCATCGCAATCGACGTTCCCCGTGGACGACAAGACGGCAATGGACTTGGGGAACTCCGTCAACCGCGGCGGCACGATGTCTTTGACCAACGATATGGCCATCCGGCTGGGCATCATCGAGGGAGCGACGCCGCGGACAGACGAGGAGCGCAGGTGGAAGCAGATCGTGGATAGGGCCGTCGGATACGATCCCATCCATGGCGGCACCGAGGACGACGCCGAGGGAATGACCGTGAGCTCCTCGTGGTGGTCGGCGCCGTACACGGCCTCGGACGGCACAATGGCGCAGCCGAGCTCACCCGGCCTGAGCAACCTGTCCCCATGGCCGGCGGGCGTCTACACGCTGACCGCCTACTGCATGGGCGAGGGTTCCTTCGACTATGAGATCACACAGGGCGATAGAACGACCCACCATGCATTGGCCTGCACAACCGACGCCTTGGCGCAGACGGACCTCACGATCACCACCGTCGACGAGCATGAGGAGTCCACGATCCGGTTCACGCCGGCCGAGGACACCCGGGCCGCCGCCGGATTCACGGCCATACGTTCCGATGAATGAACACACGATGAGCCCGGATGCACCGGGCTCATGGCTCCAACCTCACAGCAACTGTTCCAAACAGGTCTTGTATGGGGTCAGCCCCATGCGCTCGTAGAACGCCTGCGCGCCCGGATTGCATGCCCACACGTTGAGCGTGAGATTGTGGCAGCCATGCTCGCGCGCGAAGGCGAGCACATGGCGGTAGAGGGCCGAGCCGACATGCGTTCCGCGCTCGCTCTCGTCCACGCACAGGTCGTCGAGGTAGAGCGTCGTGATATCGGTGAGGATGTTGTCGTGCGGATGCCGCTGGAACTGGCAGAAGGCATAGCCGAGGATGCGCCCGGACGGCTCGCCGGCGTCCATCACGAACACCGGCGTCTCATCGTCGGCGATGACGCCGCGCAGCTCGCCATCCGTGTATTTCGTCGCATTGGGTTTGAACAGGTCGGGCCTGCCCGCCTGATGCACATCCGCCACCTGCCGCAGCAACCGGTGCAATTCGGGGATATCGTCGGCCGCCGCCCGTCGAATCACAGTCTCACAAGCCATATCGTTGATGCCATCCTTCACTGGGGACGCATGGGTGCGCCTCATATCGACCGCACACCATCGGCATTATCCGGCCCATCTTGACGAAAGGACCGAACGAAGCCGTGACAATTGAGTTTCGCAGACAGTTTAATTTCAAAGCAGGAAGTTCGGCCCGGGCGTCACCTGTTTTGAAGAACGCTCCACATCTCCAACACATACGGTGGGAACAGCTTCTCCAATTTGGGCGAATCCTGGAAGCCTCGTGCTTGCTCCCATGTGGCATCCTCGTTGCCGAGGACGAGTAGGTCCCCGGATGTCCCATACCCAATCGAAATGCGTTCAGGGCTAAGGCCATCGGGCACAACTTTCCCGACGTCCGTATCATGCATAGCAATGGCATACACCGTCGCGCCGGTTGCGTTCGGCTCACATTCGGCGATCCAGACGCCAACAGTTCTGTCGTCATATCCGATCTTGGACACATCATGTCGCTGCAGCACCGCTTGCCTCGTCACAGCAAACACATCCCCTGCCCGCGTGCCGCATATGTTGTCAGAACCTTCCCAAATCAGCCGCCAATCCTGATACCGGTTCTCCCCCTGTTCGAGATACACGGTCTCGTACCACATTCCTCGCGAACGATGAACCTGACTCTCGCCCTCCTGTCGGGACAAAGTAATCGCAAAGACGGGAGAGCGCCAATGGACATATTGCGCGCAGTCGACCACAATCAGCGCAGCGAGTCCGAATACCATGAGCAGCATCACACACAGTGTTTTCCATAAACCTTTGCGAAACGGACCATCCCTCTTCACCGTCATCCCTCCCCACGCTTCCTTGCGCCGAATCGTCACAGCACCATCATTATGCGACGCTGCACACGCATCGCAAAAGGCAGTAAAGAGTTTCTTTAGCTCGACCCGCAACGGCTCGGCGCGAACACTACACTGAACGATATGAAGGGGCCGAATCCAAGAAACGGAATCGACATCGGGTTGGTCGATAACGATCCATATGCCCGCATGTTGCTGCAGACGCATGTGGAACGGCTGGATGCGAGCTTCCGCGTGATATGGGCGGTCGCCAACGGGGCATCCGCGATTCACCACTGCCTGTTCGGTCGCAAGCCACAGGTCCTGGTGCTGGATATGTCCCTGAATGACATGGATGGCCCACAGGTTTGCCATGCCATCCGCGAGCGCACATCGGCAATCGGAATCGTCGGCATCACGGCGCTTGATCCAGAGGATTACAGGTCTGCTCTCGCTCAAGCCGGAGCGCAGGCTTTGATTGCCAAGAACGATATCCCGACTCGGTTGTGGCCAGCGATTATCGAGGCTGTGGAAGGAAGGGCCGTCGATTCAACGAGCGGAGAGGATTCTCCGTTCCTTTCCTCGTCCCAAGCTCACTTGGCGCTGTCTGCCGACACAGAGGGCGACCGCTTAAGTCCACAGGAGATAACTGTTATGAGGCTCTATCGTCGCGGACTGTCCACCAAACAAATAGCCGCCAAGCTGGGCATCAGTTCCTCGACCGTGTATGTGCATGTCCATCAGGTCATGAGGAAAACCGGCGCTTCATCCCGTCAGGAGGCTCTGCACATATGCGTATCAACGCACGTCATATGAGATCTGGCACGAGCATTCCGAGACTTCGTATCCGGGAAACACTTACTCAGCGCCGTCCGTCCATGCCGATATTGCTAATCGCATCCATGATTGCGACATTCAATATCATCGATACCGCACGTCTGATGGTCGGGCCATGGGCAACTGTGTTCGGCCCGCGTCAGGCATTGGTGTCAATCGTCATTGTCATTCTCACCATTAGCCTTGCGTGGATGCCAATCCATGGAGCCCTTGCCATCGTAAGCGTGTGGATAATCGCGGCCTGCATACCGCCGACAGCGTTCACCGTAAGCATGTCGCTGACGCTCAACCTATTGTTGACGATTTCACTGATTGCCATTTGGAACGCCGCTGCCACCATGGCGTTGGTCACCGTCGGCATGTTGGCGACGGCTGGCATCGGCGTTGCACATGGCGATCTGCATCTGGAGAACGGCTATGGATGGCTCCTGTTGCTGCTGCTTGTCGCGGGAGCGAATTTTCCGTTGATGATCATGGCGCTCATGCAGCACCACGCTCAGATTGAAAAGATCCATGATCGTGAGAGGGAGCGACGCCGTCGGTTGCGCGTCATCGTCGGTCTGCATGATGACGTGGCTAATCGTCTCAGTAATCTGTCGCTGCGGCTTGACCGTGAAATCAACCGTGGAACGAGCGCGAACACGTCAATTGGTTCCGGCAACCGGTCGCTCAGCCCAAACGATGCCACCAATTCCTCGGTTTCGAGCGATTCATCGCCAGTGCTTCGTGACATGCTGCAAGAGGTGGATGCAGCTTTGGCCAGTACACGCCGAATCGTGTCCTTGCTGCGCGACGAGGCTTCGCAAAATCAATCCGATATTCCGGTCGACAATGCCGCTTCGCGGCACCGCACCTCGTGGCCCCATGACCTGCGACGGACCCTAGAACATGAGCAACGCCGACTGGAAGAGTTGGGGATCCACGGCACAATGCTTATCGACGGCACGTTGTCCCGACACATGTCACGCAGAACCATGGCCACGCTGCTTCCGTTTCTCCGCGAGCTATGCGCCAACGTGGGCAAATATGCTGACAGGGACAAAGGTTATGTGCTGTCCTTGCAGGAGAAGGACAGCATGATCGTGGTTTCATTGTGCGATGTTCCGCGGCAAAACGACTCTGCCTCGAACAACGCAAGCGCCTCGACGGGAATCGGCATCGCCCACCATGCCGCCGTCTTCGAGAGGCTTGGCGGCGACATCAGGGTCACGCAGACCAAGGACCAATGGTCGCTGGTGGCGACCCTGCCGGTTTGACGGCCGCAGGCTACCATCAAACGCTTCAAAAGCATCGATTCGACATAGGCGAACCATAGGCCCCAGCTGTTTTGTGTACTTGGACGCAGTTTTGTGTATCCATTTTGGGGAACCGACGCTCACAATGCCTGATTTCCCGCAAGTCTCCAAGCGAGATTTCCCAATGCAATACACAAAAGATGGCCTAAGTACACAAAACCTTCGATGTTCTCTCCCTAATGGAGAAAACATCCATACTGCGGTGGCTTGACGCGCTGGATGAGGCTCAAGTCGCACGTCAAGCCAACCGCTAGACCGGCACGAAAAATCCGCCTAGACGTTTCTAGCTCCAGGCTTCCATGCCAAGTCCTCCAGCAGGTCGAAGGTCCACTCGATGACTCCGGCGGAGGGCATGGGCGCGCCACCCAAGGATGCGCCGAACGGCGCGGGGATGAGCCAGGCGTGCGTGACCGGCCGGTATTGCGAGCCTTTGTAGATGCGCCCGATGCGCATCTGCAGCGACTCGGGCGGGTCGATCCTGCCCACGCGCACGTTCTTGCCTTGTGCGACGATCTCGCTCAATCCCAAGGTCCGCGCCTTCTCGCGCAGGCGGGCCACATCGAACAGCGCGTCGAATTCGGCCGGCGGCCGGCCATAGCGGTCGGTCAGTTCCTCTTTGAGATCGGCCAGATCCTCCTCCGTGCGGGCGGCGGCGAGCTTGCGATAGACCTCCAAGCGCAGTTTGTCGGAGTCGATGTAGTCGACCGGGATCGAAGCCTCGATGGGCAGGTCGATGGTGACGGCCACCGGTTCGACGCGTTCGGGTTCCTTGATGCGTTCCACGGCCTCGGAAACCATGCGCACGTAGAGGTCGAAGCCAACGCCCTCGATGTGGCCGGACTGCTGGTCGCCCAGCAGATTGCCAGTGCCGCGCAATTCCAGGTCCTTCATCGCCACGTCGAAGCCGCTTCCCAGCGCCGTGTTCTGCGCGATGGTGGCGAGGCGGTCGTGCGACTGCTGGGTCATCGGCTTGGACGGATCGTAGAGGAAATAGGCGTAGGCGCGCTCCCGGCCTCGGCCGACGCGCCCGCGCAGCTGGTGCAGCTGCGAGAGGCCGAAGCGGTCGGCGTGGTCGACGATCAGGGTGTTCGCGTTGGAGATATCCAAGCCCGTCTCGATGATCGTCGTGCACACGAGCACGTCGATGTCGCGGTGCCAGAAGTCGCGGATGATGCCGTCGAGCTGTTTCTCACCCATCTTGCCGTGGGCGATGCCGACATGCGCCTCGGGAACCAGCTGGGCGATTTTCGCGGCGGTCGAGGAGATCGAGTCGACGCGGTTGTGCACGTAGAACACCTGTCCCCCGCGCAGCAGTTCGCGCCGGATCGCGGCGGTTACCTGCGCGTCCTCGTAGGCGCCCACATAGGTGAGCACAGGCAGGCGGTCCTCGGGCGGCGTGGCCAGCGTGGACATCTCGCGGATGCCGGTGACGGCCATCTCCAGCGTGCGCGGGATCGGCGTGGCGGATAGGCTCAGCACGTCCACGTTGGTGCGCAGCGCCTTCAGCGTCTCCTTGTGTTCGACGCCGAAGCGCTGTTCCTCGTCGATGATGACGAGCCCAAGGTCTTTGAACTTGATCTTGGGATTGAGGAGCTTGTGCGTGCCGATGACCACATCCACAGTGCCGGCGCCAAGTCCCTCGATCGTCGCGTTGATCTCCTTCGTCGTCTGGAAGCGGCTCATCGCCGCCACGTTGACCGGGAAACCCTCAAAACGCTCGGAGAAAGTCTCGTAATGCTGTTGCACAAGCAGCGTGGTGGGCACGAGCACGGCCACCTGCTTGCCGTCCTGCACGGCCTTGAAGGCAGCGCGCACGGCGATCTCGGTTTTGCCGAAGCCCACGTCGCCGCAGATAAGGCGGTCCATCGGAACGGGCTTCTCCATGTCGGCCTTGACCTCGTCGATGGTGGTGAGCTGGTCGGCGGTCTCCTGATAGGGGAAGGCGTCCTCGAGCTCCTTCTGCCACGGGGTGTCGGGGCTGAAGGCGAAGCCCGCGGTGCGCTGGCGGGCCGAATAGAGCTTGACCAGATCGTCGGCGATTTCATTGACGTGCTTCCTGGCCTTGGCCTTGGTGGCGGCCCAGTCGGAGCCGCCGAGTTTGTTGAGCTTGGGGGCCTCGGCTCCGATGTATTTGCTGATCTGGTCGAGCTGGTCGGTGGGGATGAAGAGTTTGTCGGCCGGGGCGCCGCGTTTGGAGGGCGCGTATTCGATGACCAGATATTCCCTGGTGGTCGCGTTCTCGCCCTTGCCGATGGTGCGCTGGCGCATCTCGACGAAGCGCCCGATGCCATGCTGTTCGTGCACGACATAGTCGCCGGCCTTGAGTTCCATCAGGTCGATGGCCTTGCGGCGGCGCTTGGGCGTCTTGGCCTGTCCTGCCGCGGAGGTGCGACCGGTCAGATCGCGTTCGGTGAGCAACGCCACCTTCGCCGTGCGGTCGACGAAACCATCGATGGCACCGGAGCGGACGATTCCGAAATTGGCGACGCCGGTTTCATTAATCGCGCGTTTGAGACGGGCGAGCGTGCCGGCCGCGGCGGCGGTGACGGTCACCGCCATGCCGGCGTCCAACAGTCCTTCGATGCCGGCGCTGGCCTTGGCCTCGTCGCCGCGGAATTCGCCGGGGCTCTGCGCATCCAGTTGCACGTGTCCGGGGACGGTTTCGTCGACGTTGAAGCTGGTCAGCGCGATGACGGAGTGATCGGAATATCCCAGCGCGGCGATGGTTTCGGCATAATCGAGGAAACTGGCTTCGTCGAAGCTGATGGGCGCGCCGGAGCCATGCCCGGCGGCGGCGACATGCCAGCTGGCGGCGAGGAATTCGTTGGCCGTTTTGGCAAGGTCTTCGGCGGAGCGGCGCAGCTTCTCCGGATCCGACAGCAGTATCGCGGCCTTAGCGGGCAGCATCGCCGCGACGGGCTCCATATCGTCGACGAGCGCGGGCATCAACGATTCCATGCCTTCGACGGGTATGGCGTCGGCGATGGATTGCAACATGTCCTCGGCGTTGGGAATCTGCCCGATCAGGGACTTCGCGCGCGCGCGGATGCCGTCGGTCAGCTGCAGTTCGCGGCACGGCGTGGCCCAGATGCGATCGAGCCCATCGCCATAGGTGCGCTGGTCGGAGGAATGGAACTGGCGTATCGTGTCGATCTCATCGCCGAAGAAGTCGATGCGCACCGGATGCGGCGCGGTGGGCGGGAACACGTCAAGCAGCCCGCCGCGCACGGCGAATTCACCGCGGTCCATCACCAGGTCGACGCGCGTATAGGCGTTCTCGACCAGACGTGCGGCGGCCTCGTCAAGCGGCAATTCGAGACCGGCCTCGAAGACCAGCGGCTCCACGTCGCCCAATCCCCGCACCACCGGTTGGATCAGCGAGCGGATGGGCATGACGAGGATGCGGATCGGACCGAACATCGGATTTTCGGCATCCGGATGCTTCAGGCGGCGGAAGACGGCCATGCGGCTGGCAACGGTGTCGGCGCGGGGGCTCAGGCGCTCATGCGGCAGCGTCTCCCAGGCTTCGAGCTGTGCGATGTCACCGGGGTCGCCGGGCCACCAGGAACGCAGCGCGGCCACAGTTTCCTCGGCCTCGCGGCTTGAGGCGACGACCATGACGACCGGGGCTTTCTCTGCCATCGCCATGGCCAGGGCCGTGCGGATGCCGTTCGGCGCGCCCACGGTGATGATGCCGTCGGGAGCGGCCTCGACCTCGCCTGTCGCCAACCGGGCGAAGGCCGCGTCCGAGCGCAATGACTCCAGCAGGCCGGCCAAAGATCCCTCGGCTCCGCTCCGCTCCGCTCGGGATGACATGGCGGAAGCCTCCCGCCCGCCCATATCCTCACCGGCCATTGAACTTCTCCTGGGTTTTGGCAAGCCCGTGGAAGATGATCTCCTCGGCCGCGTCCGCGCCGTCGGCGAGGAATTCCGGCAGCTGCTTCCTCTGGTCGGGCCCGAAGCCGCCGAGTACCCAATTGACGGTGTTGTCATGCGCGTTGGCGCCGCGGCGCGAATGGCCGACCCCCATCCTCACACGCGCGTACTTCGGCGTGCCAAGGGATCGATCGATGGACTTGATGCCGTTGTGTCCGCCGGCCGATCCACCGGCCTTGACCTTGATGCGGCCGAAGTCCAGGTCCATGTCGTCATGGATGACGACCACGTGGTCCGGCTCGATCTGATAGTAGGCGCTGATGGAGGCCACCGCGTTGCCCGAATCGTTCATATAGGTCAGCGGCTTGGCGAGGAAGAACTTCACCGTCCGCCCATCGAGGTTCATCACGGATTTGCCGAGCATCGCCAGTCCCTTGTGGTCGGCGAAGGAGACGGACCACCGTTCGGCCAGCACGTCGGCCGTCATGAAGCCCATGTTGTGACGCGTGTCCTCATACTTCTTGCCCGGATTGCCCAGTCCGGCGATCAGCCAGAAATCGGATGCCATCGTCCCTCCTGCGTCTTGTCTATTCATCGTGCGATATCAAAAACCAAGTAAGCATTGTATCGGTTGACTGCGAACAGCAAACAGTTGGCGGATGGGCGCAACGGTTGGCGTCGCCATCCGCATAGGCCACGCATAGAACGCCTCGATATCAAGGCATGGCATAGGGCATGTCGCCATAGGAGCGCCAACTGTTGCGCCCATCCGCCAACTGTTGTTCTCAGGGCAGTGCAGCAGACCCTCACAGGTCAAGGAACCAATAGGTCAGATCGTGCATGCCGGCGGTGGAGCGTGAGGCGTTGGGCAGGAACCCGAAACGGGTGAAACCGGCATGGTTCACCAGCGCGGTGGAGCCAGCGTTGTTGGCGAAGATCACGGCGATAAGCTTGCGCATGCCGCGTCGACGCGCCTCGGCGATCAGGAAGTCGAGCATGGCGCCGCCAACGCCGTGACGGTGCCGGTCACGGGCGACGTAATACGCAAGATCGCCCACGCCGTCGTATCCGGGGCGGTCGTAGAACACACTCAGCGCGCAGAAGCCGACGACCGATCCCCTGTCGCCGCATGGGGATTCATCGTTGCCATCGGGCGTTTCCTCGGCCACGAACACGGCATACGGCGGCACATGGGATTCGACCCACGCCCTGCGCTGGTCGAGCGTCTGCGGCACGAGATCGGATGTGGAGCCGCCGTCTTCGATCGCCTCGTTGTAGATGCGCGTGATGGCGGGGATATCTGAATCCTCGGCCATTCGGACGTTGAGCATGAGTATCCCCGTTCGGTTTCGCCATCACACACTTGTCATCCTGAGCGGAGGCCTGCAGGGCCGGAGTCGCAGGCTCTCAGAGCCGGGCGGGCAAGATCCTTCGACTCCGCAGCTTCGCCGCTTCGCTCAGGATGACATTGGCTGTGGCAGCCAATGTCACTTGTCGAGTTCGAGGGCCTTGTTGAGGGCGTCCTCAAGCTGCTTCTGCGCCTCGCCGTAGGCGGTCCAGTCGCCGTTCTTCATGGCGGACTGGCTGTCCTTCATGGCTTGGGCGGCGTCATTCAGCGCCTGCTGGAGCTCAGGGCTGCGTCCGGCGCCCGTCGACGGAGCGGAGGGCTCCGTGGAGCTGCCGCTGCCTTCGGCCTTGCCATCCGAGTTGTCGGAGGCCGTCGAGTCACCGGATGCCTCGTCCTTCGCGGACTCATCGCCGGTATCGGCATCGGCATCGCCGCCGGGCGCGTTCTCGGCGTCGCCCGCGGAGGCGCCGGAGTTGCCGCCGAAGACCTGGTCAAGCGCCTCGTCAAGCGTGTTGGCGAAGCCCACCTGATCGCCGAAGGCCACCAGCACCTTCTTCAGCAACGGGAACGACGTGGAACCGGAGGACTTGACGTACACGGGCTGCACATAGACGAGTCCGCCGCCCAGCGGCAGCGTCAGCAGGTTGCCGCGCACCACATTCGTCGAACCCGATTGCAGCAGGTTCAGCTCCTTGGACACATCGGCGTTCGCATTGAAGTTGTTCTGCGCCTGGCCGGGGCCCGGCACGTTGGAGTCCTTGGGCAGCTCCTGCAGGCGGATCGTGCCGTAGTTCGGCCCGATCACGCCGGCCTTGTTTCCGGCGTCGGAGTCGACCGACAGGAAGCCGGTCAGGATCTCACGCGTGGAGGTGCCGGCCGGGATGTAGGTGGAGGTCAGCGAGAACACCGGCTGCTTGGTGCCGCCGGTCTGCAGCGTCAGATAGTAGGGCGGCTGCAGGATGTCGGCCTGCTGCGCCTGCTGGGATTCGGTCGGATCGACCGGCGTCTGCCAGAAGTCCTCGCCGGAGTAGTACTGCGAGGCGGAGGTGACGTGGTACTTCGACAGCAGCTCGCGCTGCACCTTGAACAGGTTCTCCGGGTAGCGCATATGGCTCATGAGGTCGCCGGAGATCTCCGAGAGCTGGTGGTACTGGCCCGGGAAGATCTGCTCCCACGCCTTGATCACCGGATCGCTCTGGTCCCACACATAGAGGTCCACGGAGCCGTCATAGGCGTCGACGGTGGCCTTGACGGAGTTGCGGATGTAGTTCGCCTGCTGGCGGTTCAGCCCCTGCACGGTCTGCGAACTGACGGTGGTGGAGTCCTCGGTGGCCTGCCCCAGATCGGTCATCTGCGAATACGGGTAGGCGTCGGAGGTGGTGTAGCCGTCGACGATCCACTTGACGCGCCCGTCCACGACAGCCGGGTAGACGCGTCCGTCGAGCGTCAGATACGGCGCGACCTTGGCGACGCGTTCGCGCGGCGAACGGTCGTAGAGGATCTGCGAGTCGGAGGTGACGCGGTCGGAGAAGAGGATCTGGTCCGAGCCGAAGCGGATCGCATAGAGCAGACGGGAGAACAGGTTGCCCACGGAGGGGCCGCCGTCGCC
This sequence comes from Bifidobacterium sp. LH_730, assembly GCF_056355835.1. NCBI lineage: Bacteria > Bacillati > Actinomycetota > Actinomycetes > Bifidobacteriales > Bifidobacteriaceae > Bifidobacterium > Bifidobacterium sp. LH_730. The sequence continues at coordinate 89,396 of NZ_JBKETB010000004.1, read as the reverse complement.
GTCGAAGGTCGTCAGAGCGCCGTCGGAGCCGGTCGGATAGTCGAATTCCCACGGATCGGTGCCCTCGGGGGCGCCCACGATGGAATATTCGCTCATCTTCGGGGAGAAGTAGATGCGCGGCTCGTACTTCTGCTCCTCGGTGAGCTTGCCCTGCGTGGGGATGCCGTATTCGAAGAACCGCGGCTGGCCGTCGGCGGTCACCTTGTTGCCGTAGGCGGCGACGACGCCGTAGCCGTGCGTGTAGACGGTGTGGTCGTTGACCCAGTTGCGGTTGTCGTTGCCGGCGAGGTCGAGCTCGCGCGCGGCGATGACGGTGTCCTGGCTGACGCCGTCGATGTCGTATTTGTCGACGGCCAGCGAGTCCGCGAAGGTGTAGTACTGCTTGGACTGCTGCAGCTGCTTGAAGGTCGGCGAGACGACCTGCGGGTCGAGCAGACGGATCTGCGCGGTGGTCTCGGTCTCCCCCGCCAGCGCGCCGGATTCGCCCTTGGTGGAGGCCTGGTAGTTCTCGGTCTTGAGTTTGTCGAGGCCGTAGGCGGCGCGCGTGGCGTCGATGTTGCGCTGGATATAGGTCGATTCCATCTCCTGCGCGTTCGGGTTGACGCGGAAGCGCTGCAGCACCATCGGCCAAACGACGGTCAGCACCAGACCGACGACCACGACGGCGGCGATGGCGACGACCGGAGTGCGCCATGCCTTGAGCGCGGCGGATGCGGGCACGGCCGCGCCGGAGGAGGACAGGGCCTTGGTGCACATCAGCCAGACGGCCAGCACGATGCCGAGGAGGGCGATCAGGCCCGCCATGACGAAGGTGACCGGGATGGTGGCGTGGACGGTGGTGTATTCGGCGCCGGTGATGCGTTCGCCGGCCTGCGTCAGATGCGAGAACACGCCGAAGGCCATGCGCACGGCGAAGGCGAGCATATTGAGCAGCAGCCAGATGGCCAGCTGACGGCGGGCGCGTTTGGTGACCGCGAGGATGCCGCGGCCGCCGGTGGGCATGGTCAGGCGGATGCCGCCCATCATCACATGGGTGACCACGGAGAAGACCAGGCCGACGATCAGCAGCATCGAGACGGCCGAGAGCACGAGGTTCAGGCCCGGCAGCACGAACACATAGAAGCCGTTGTCCAGTCCGAACTGCGGATCCTTGGTGCCGAAGGACTGGGCGTTGAACATGAGCAGGATCTCGGACCAGTTCGCATTGAACTGCGCGCCGAACACCGCGCCGACGATCAGGGAGATCACGACGGCCGCGCGGCGGGCGTTCTTGGAGCTCACCGACTTGCCGACCTCGACCACGTCGCCCTTGATGCGGATCGTCGAGCCGTCGGAGGAATCGGGGCGCGCGCGGATCGCCAGCCACGCGGAGACGAAGCCGACCACGGCCATGAGCAGCGCGTAGGCGACCCATAGGCCGATCTTGACGCCCAGCTGCGTCCAGACCACCGATTGGAAGCCGAGCTGGCCATACCACATGAGGTCGGTGATGAAGCGTGACAGTCCGAAGAACAGCGCCACGACGACGAGCAGCGCCACGACGACGCCGATCAGCACCTTCGAGCCACGCGACATGCCGGGGCCGGAGGGACGGGAGGGCTTGCGCGGGATGCGCGGCATCGCCGGCCCGCGGGGCGGCATGCCGGTGCCGCCGGGGCGTCCCGGGCCCGCGGACTGCCGTCCGTCGCCATCGGTCTCGACGTCGAGGATCACGGGATCGTCGTCGGCGCCGCGGCGCGCGTTGGAACGGCGGGGGTCCTCATTGGGATCGAACATTCCCAGAATATCGAAGAAAGACATGTTTCAAGCCTATCGAAAGGGCCTCACATCCCTCTTAGGGCAGAAAACCAACGCCTCTCCCCACGCCCATTCCAGCCCGGCCTAGGGTAAGTGAGTGTGATGGCGAAGAGACGATTGGCGAAAACCATGGCGGCGATACTTGCGGTGGTGCTCGCGCTCGTCGCGGCATGGGTGTGGTTGACGCCGGATCGCACCGACGACGCGACACACGACACGGTTGATGAGCATGCCGGAGACTCCCCCATCATGACCTTGGAGCGAGCCGAGACACCGGCTCCCGATATGTCGGCGCAGGGGCGGGCGCGACGCGCGGTGGCGGCCATGACGCTTGAGGAGCGGGTGGGGCAGCTGGTGATGGTGCCGCTGTTCGCCGGTCAGGATCCGGCCTCGCTTGCCGACGCGGTCGGCGCGCGGCATGCGGGTTCCGTGCTGTTGCTGGGCAATTGGACCTCGAGAACCTCGGGCGTCAGGGCAGCGGTGGATGCCGTGCGCGCGCTTTCCGGTTCCGGCGCCGGTCTTGTGGTGGCCGCCGATCAGGAAGGCGGTCTGGTCCAGCATTTGCAGGGCCCCGGCTTTGATGCGATGCCCTCCGGGCTGGCACAAGGAGGCATGGCGGAAGGCGACCTGCGGGCGCAGGCGGGCGTCTGGGGCTCGCAGCTCAAGGCCGCCGGCGTCGATGTGGATCTGGCGCCGGTGAGCGACACGGTGCGCGTGGCGCGCGCATCGAATGCGCCGATCGGCGCCTTGGGTCGCGATTTCGGCCTCGACGCGGCGGGCAATGCCTCCCACGCCTCGGCCTTCGTCGAAGGCATGCGCGATGCCGGCGTCGGCGCGGCGATCAAGCATTATCCGAGCCTCGGCGCCGTGACCGGCAACACCGATTTCACCGCCGAGGGCATCCTCGATGTGACCACGACGCTCGATGGCGAGGAGGCCGGCGTCTTCCACCGGGTGATCGACGAGGCGCAACCCTCGATGGTGATGATGTCGCTGGCGACGTATCAGGCCATCGATCCGAGCGCCCCGGCGGCGTTCTCCCCCACGATCATCTCCGATCTGAGGCAACGCAGGGGTTATCAGGGCGTCGTCATATCGGATTCGCTGTCGGCGGCGGCCTTGGGTTCGATTCCCGTCGATCAGCTCGGCGTCCGGCTCGTCGAGGCGGGCGGCGATCTCGCCTGCATCGGCGAGAGCTCCTATGTCTCGCCGATTCTCGATGGACTGAACGCCCGGGCGGCCTCGGATCCGGCCTTCGCCGAACTGGTGACGCGCTCGGCCGAACGTGTCATGACGCTCAAATACCAGCTCGGCTTGGCCTCCTAATGCAACGGAGACCCGTCTTCAGCGACGGTAGAGGCCGTGTTTGCCGATGTATTGGACGACGCCGTCGGGCACGAGATACCACACGGGTTCGTCGGCATGCGCGCGACGACGCACGTCGGTGGACGATATCGCCAGCGCCGGTATCTCCAGGGTGTCGACCTTGCCCTCGGGCAGGCGCACGCCATCGGGCCTCGAGTATCCGGGGCGCGTGACGGCGACGAAGTGGGCGAGCTCCCACATGCGCCCGGCGTCCTTCCATTCCATGATCTCGGCGACGGCGTCGGCGCCGGTGATGAAGAACAGCTCGGCGTCGGGATGCTCGGCGCGGATATCGCGCAGGGTGTCGATCGTGTAGGTGATGCCGGGGCGGTCGATATCCACGCGCGACACCGTGAACTTGGGGTTCGAGGCGGTGGCGATCACCGTCATCAGATACCGGTCCTCGGCGTTGGTGACCTGCTTGTCGAGTTTGAACACCGGCCGGCCGGTGGGCACGAAGATCACCTCGTCGAGGTCATAGACCCACGCCACCTCGGAGGCCGCGACCAAGTGGCCGTTGTGAATCGGATCGAAGGTGCCGCCCATGATGCCGATGCGCGGGCGGGCATGCCAGTTGCCGCGCGTGGAACGACGCCCGGTGCCCGGCGTGAGCGTGGGCACGACCTCCTCGTCCTCGGACAGGTCGGACATGCGCCGCTGCGCGCCCTCCGAAGCGATCATGCGCCGCCCTCCCCACGGGTCTCGGCGTCCTCGGCGCGCGTCTCGGCCTCGATGCCGTCGGCCGTGGCGTCGTCTCCGCCATCCGGGTCGATCTTGCCCATGTCCTCGTCCCATTCGTCCTGCACGACGCGGCGGATCTCGGCGAAGGTCGGCAGCGGGAATCCGGGCTGGTAGAGGCCGCGGACCTCGGCGACGCGTTCGGTGACGCGCACCAGGGTGTCGGTCATGCCGTCCACGTCGCCTTCGCGTTCCATCGCGCCGAAACGTTCGATGTATTGCTCCATCACCCGCATCTGCTCGCCGACGGCGGCAAGCTGCCGCTCGTCGAGGTCCATGACCTCGGGCGAGTCCTCCGCCGGCCAGCCGATGAGCACGGCGTCCGCGTATTCCAGCGAGGCTCGTTGGCTTGCGGAGGCGATGCCGTCCTCGATCTGCACAAGGAAGACATAGCGCACGATGCTCAGCCGCTCCGCCGCGATCTTGAGTCCCGCCTTCGGATCGGCCAGATCGAGATCGGGCCTCAAGGCGCCGATGCCCATCGTCATGCCCTTGCGCACCTCGCCATCCGTGGCGTGCATCGCGTCGTTCATTCCGGTCATGCCCTCACCTGTCCCATGCCATATCCGATCCATTTGCACGTCGTCATTTCCCTCAGGCCCATCGGCCCCCGGGCATGCATCTTCTGCGTGGAGATGCCCAGCTCGGCGCCGAAGCCGAACACGCCGCCGTCGGTGAAACGCGTGGAGGCGTTGACCATGACCACGGCCGAGTCGATGCCGGCGGTGAACCGTTCAATCGACGTGTAGTCCTCGGAGACGATGGACTCCGTGTGCCCGGTGGAATGCGCGTTGATATGGGCGATGGCCTCGTCCAGCGAATCGACGATTTTGACGCCCATCTCAAGGGCGAGATATTCGGTGTCCCAATCCTCGTCCATGGCGCGAACCAGAGATCCTTCGACTCCGCGGCCATCGCCGCTCCGCTCAGGATGACATCTCGAAAGAATCCCATACGCCCGCTCGTCGGCATGCAGCAGCACGCCACGATCCCACAGCTCCTCGGCCACACGCGGAAGGAAGGAGCCGGCCGCATCGGCGTGGACGAGCAGTTTCTCGGCGGCGTTGCACACGCCGACCCGCTGCGTCTTGGCATTGACCACGATCGGCACGGCCTTGTCCGGGTCCCCGGTGCGGTCCATGTAGATGTGCACGTTGCCGGCGCCGGTCTCGATCACCGGCACCCGGGAATTCTCGACGACGGCTTGGATCAGCCCCCTGCCGCCGCGGGGCACCAGCACATCGATGTGGCCGCGCGCCTCCATCATGGCGGTGGCGCCGTCGCGGCCGAAATCATCGACCGAGGCCACGAGGGCCGGATCGAACTCCAGGGAGGCCAGCACGCGCCCCACGACCGCCAGCGTCGCGGCGTTGGTGCGTTCGGCGGCGTGCCCTCCCCTGAGGATCGCCGCGTTGCCGGATTTGAGGCACAGGCTGGCCACATCGACGGTGACGTTGGGCCGGGCCTCGTAGATCATGCCGATCACGCCGAGCGGCACGCGCACCTGCTGCAAACGCAATCCGTTCTCGAGGTTGTATCCGCGCACGACCTCCCCCACGGGGTCGGGCAGCGTGGCGACGTGACGCACGCCCTCGGCCGCGGCCTTCACGCGCGCGGCGTCGAAAAGCAACCGGTCGAGCTTGCCCGCGGCCATGCCGTCGGCGCGCGCGGCCTCCATGTCATCCGCGTTGGCGGCCTCGATGCCCTCCGCCCCCTCGTCCAGTGCATCGGCAAGCGCCATGAGCAGATCGTTCTTGCGTCGCGTGGATGCCTGCGCGAGCGCCCGCTGCGCCGTGGCGGCCGCGTCGGCGCGCGCGTTCACGGCTTCGACGGCCCGCCTCATATGATTCGTCTCGTCGGTCATGTTCCTAAAATACCGCCTTTGCACGATAAGGGAGGGCAGATCCCCGCCCCGCGGCCGCCGCCATGGATGACGGGGACGTTCCCCATGCTCCGCGCGCAGGGCATCGATGGCGGCTTTCCGCCCCTCCTTTGCGTCTCCCCATATCCCAGCCGGCCGTTAGACTGGGGTGGTATTCGCGTCGCATATCACCAACCTAAGGATTATCGTGACCACGTTCCATTCCACGCGCTCCACCACCGACTCGCTCACCTCGAAGCAGGCCATCCGCCTCGGACTGGCCGACGACGGCGGTCTGTTCGTCTCCGACCAACTCGGCGAGACGAAGGTGCCGATCGACGACCTGGCGTCCCTGTCCTATCAGCAGATCGCCGCCCGTGTGCTCGGCGCGCTGCTGCCGGATTTCACCGAGGAGGAGCTCGGCGAATGCATCGCCGAGGCATACGGCGACCAATGGGCCGACGAGCGCATCACCCCGGTCAAGCCGTTGGGCGAGGACTGGGTGATGGAACTGTTCAATGGCCCGACCTCCGCCTTCAAGGACGTGGCCCTGCAGATCCTGCCCCGGTTCATGGCGCGCACCACGCCGGCTGGCGGCGACGCCGACGAACGGATCATGATCCTGACGGCCACCTCGGGCGACACCGGCAAAGCCGCGCTGGCCGGCTTCGCCGATGCCCCGGGCACCGCGATCACCGTCTTCTATCCCGCCGGCAAGGTCAGCCAGGTCCAGGAGCTGCAGATGAGCACGCAGGCCGGCTCGAATGTCTCCGTGGCCGCCGTCGAGGGCAATTTCGACGACGCGCAGACCGCCGTCAAGAACATCTTCGCCGACCATGAGCTGGCCAAGGAACTGGCCGGCGCATCGCACACCGTGCTCTCCTCCGCCAACTCGATCAACGTGGGCCGTCTGGTGCCGCAGGTCGTCTACTATTTCTCCGCCTACGCGCAGCTGCTGGCCAATCAGACGATCAACGTGGGCGACGAAATCGAGTTCGTCGTGCCGACCGGCAACTTCGGCGACGTGCTCGCCGGATACTACGCCAAGCTGCTCGGCCTGCCGGTCAAGCATCTCATCGTCGCCTCCGACAGGAACAACGTGCTCTTCGACTTCCTGACGACCGGCACCTACAACCGCCAGCGCCCGTTCTTCCAGACGATTTCGCCGTCCATGGACATCCTCGTCTCCTCGAACCTCGAACGCATGCTCTACTACATGTCCGACGGCGACACCCGTCTGATCTCGATGCTGATGAACGACCTCAAGCAGTGGGGCGCCTACGAGGTCCCGGACGAGCTGCTGGCCAAGATCCGCATGATCTTCGGCACTGGCTGGGCCGACGAGGACCAGGTGCGCGAGGCCATCAAGGATTGTTGGGAGAAGAACCACTACGTCATCGACCCGCACACGGCCTGCGGATATTTCGTCTCGCAGATGATTCCGCGCGATCCGCTGGTGCCGCGCGTGCTGCTGAGCACCGCAAGCCCTTATAAGTTCCCCCGCGTGGTCGACGAGGCGCTTGGATTCGAGGCGGACGGCACCGACTTCGAGTGCATGGACGAGCTCGCCCGCCGCACCGGAACCGTTCCGCCGGCCGCGCTGCGCGGCCTCGAGACCGCCGACGTGCGTTTCGACGACGTCATTCCGATCGACGGCATGAAGGGCTACGTGCGCGCCGTCGCCGAGCGCTGAGTCTTCCGTCCCCTCATATTTGCATGAAGGTCCTTCTCCTGCGGGAAGGACCTTCATGCATTTTGTACCGTCCAGGGCGCGCCGCGACGGGACCGACGGGGAGGCACGCGCCGCCGGTGGAGGGGCTAGGCTTCGGCGAGTGCCTCGACCGGTGGCGTCCTCACCGCCCGGCGCGCCGGGAACACGCTGGCCAGCAGGGCCGCGAGCGCCGCGATGCCGAGCACGGCGGCGTCCATTCCCCATTCGACGGGGAAGGCCACGGCGCCGTAGAAGCTGAACACCATATAGGCCCCGGCCCAGCCGAACAACGTGCCCATGACCACTCCGGAGAGCCCCGCGACCATGGAGATGAGCAGCGCCTCGACCGCCAGCGAACGGCGCAACTGCCCGCGCGTCATGCCGATCGCGCGCAGCGTCGCCGATTCACGGGTGCGTTCGATCACGGACAGCGACAGGGTGTTGGCCACGCCGATCAGCGCGATGAACACGGCCACGGCGAGCAGCGCGACGAGGAGCAGCATCATCGAATCGATCGTCGATTCCCATTGCATGCGTCCGGCGATCGGCCCGCCCAGGCTCACGCCGGGCGCGTCGGCGATAATCTGCTGGATGTCGCCGTAGATGTCGTTCGCGCTGCGTCCCGCCTCCCCGTCGACGCGCAGCAGCAGCATATGTCCGTCCGTTGCAAAACCGCCGTCGGCGAAGAGCTCGTCGGAGACGAAGGCGACGGCGTCGTAGGCGTCGGACACACGCCGGTAGTCGGCCTGCGTGACTGTCAGCGACAACTTGGTTCCGCTCGCGTTTCCATCGGATGTTCCGGCATCCGTCGACGCTTCCGCGGATCCGGTTGCGGCGGCAGCGCCGATACGCACGTCGACGGTGCCCCCGGTTAGATCGAATCGTTTGCCGTTCAGCGCCGAATACGTGGGGAACAGCGCCGTGGAACGATTGACGCGCGCCCCGTCGAGGTCGGCTCGCACGACGCGCCCAAGTTCGTCCGTTCCCGTCACGCCCACGAACAGCGCGGAACGATCCTGTCCCTTGGCGTCGGTGAAGCCGCCGACGGCAACAGGCGCGTACACGCTGCCCTCGATGCCATCGACCGCGGCGATCTTGTCGGCGGTCGCCTGGTCGAGGTCGCCGCTGACGATCATATCGACCGAGTATCGGGTGGCGAGCGCATCCCCCATCGTCTCCTTGGCGCTGGCCGCGCCCGTGGCGATGGTGGAGACGAGGGTGACGCCGATCAGCAGCGCGGCGCCGGTCGCGGCCACACGACGCGGGTTCTTCTGCACATTGGCGTGCGCGATGGCGGCGCTTGGCCCCAGATGCGCGACCAGCCAGCCGAAGCCTTTGATCAGCAGCGGCAGCCATGCCACCGCGGTGAGCGTCAGGCCGAGGAACACGAAGGCGCAGCCCGCGATGGCCGTGAGCAGCACCATCGAATACCCGTCGTCCATATTCCGCCCGCCGTCGACCGCGCCATGCACCCAGCTCAACGCCCAGACCGTCATCGCGGCACCGCCGACGACGAGCAATGCGCCAAGGGCGAGGCGCACCCGCCCTGCGCGACGTGCGCCTTCGGCCAGTTCGATCGGCCGCAGCGCCTCCAATGGCGTGACCGAGGTGGCGGTGCGCGCGGACGAGAGGGAGGCCAGCACGGTCACCAGCACGCCGAAGGCCAGCGGCACCACGATCACGGGCCAGGTCATGATGAACCGTGCCTTGAGTCCCATACCCTCGAGCAGTCCTCCATTGCAGGCGAACGCCATGAAGCCGGAACCCGTCCCGATGCCGAGTCCCGAGGCCGCCAATCCCAGCAGGCAGGCTTCGAGCAGCACGGAGCGATGCAACTGGCCCTTCTTCGCGCCGATGGTCCGCAGCAGGGCGAGCGTGCGGCGACGCTGCGCGACCAGCACCTGGAAGGTGTTGGCGATGACCAGCGCGGCGACCAGCATGGCGATGACGCCGAAGCCGAGCAGGAACACGGTGGTGATGCTGGTGCCGCCGATGTCGTATTGCGCGATCGCCTCCGCGTCGACGGCGGCGCGATCCTGGATCGTGAAGTATTGCGGCAGCAGGGTTCGAATCTCCTTGGTGGCGGCCGCCGCCTTGTCCGCTTCGATGTCGAAATAGACCGAGCTCGGACTGATGTCGCCGAAGGTGGCCGCGCCGAGAAAATGCGCCAGTTCGGCGTCGGAGAGCACTCCCGCGCCGCCGTAATACCCGTATATGCCGGTCGGATCGTCGGTGAGCCCCACGACGCGCAGATTCCTCGCCGCCGGCGTTCCCTCCGTTCCGCCGTCGCCTCGCGAAGCGTCGGCGCTGGCCTTGACCTCGTCGCCGACGCGCACGCCGAGGCGGCTAGCAAGATCTGCCGGCAGGGCAATCTCGCCGTTGTCGATCGGCTGCGTTCCCTCGGTGACGTCGACCGTAAGCAGCTTGGCGTCGGGCGAAGTGCTGGTGACCACGACGGTGCCGCGTTTGCCGTCATGCCCGATTTCGAGCGTAAGCGGCTGCGCGTCCGCCCTGACGCCGACGACGCCATCGATGGCGCGCATCCGGTCGAGATGCAGGTCGTCGACGGTGCGGCGGTATATCCGGTCCGTTTCCTCCGGCGTCAGATCCTCCGGTATCTTGCCGACGGAGACGATGTGCGTGGCCCTTGCATAGACGGCGGTCGCCTGGGTTTTCAGGGAGTCGCTCATCGCATTGGAGAACAGCAAGGTCGAGGTGATGAACGCGGTGCCGATGAGGATGGCCAGTCCCGCGGGGATGAGCATCTTGAGGCTTTTGCGCATGAGTTGCAATGTGATCGAGAACATGTCGGTCTCCTATCCCAAGGCAGGTCAGCGCGAGCGACGCGCGCGACGCGACGCGGCGGCGTGGGCGGGCCCGTCCGACGCGATGCGCGGGGCCGGGGCTGGCGGAACGGGCGGAACGACGCCGCGATGCAGTCCTGCCATCGGATCGCCTGCGCCGGAAGCGACATGGACGGCCCGTTCGCGTTCGGCCATCAGCAGCTCGTTCATGCGTTCGGCGGTGGGGTTCGCCTCGTCGGCGACGATGCGCCCGTCGGCGAAGACGATGGCACGGTCGGCATACGCGGCCGCCGCGGCGTCATGCGTGACCATGATGACGGTCTGCCCCAGTTCCTTGACGGAACGCCTCAGGAAATCGAGCACTTCGGCGCTGGACACCGAGTCGAGGTTGCCGGTCGGCTCGTCGGCGAACACGAGCGATGGCTTGGCGATGAGGGCACGGGCGATGGCGACGCGCTGCTGCTGTCCGCCGGACAGTTCGTTGGGCCGATGCGTCAGCCGTTCCCGCAATCCCAGCGTGGACACGAGGCGTCCGTACCATTCGCGGTCCGGCTTGGCGCCGGCCAGCGTCAGGGGCATCAGGATGTTCTGCTCGGCCGTGAACATCGGCAGCAGGTTGAAGCTTTGGAAGACGAAGCCGATCCGGCGGCGGCGCAGCAGGGTGAGTTGGTTGTCGTTCATCGCGGTGATGTCGGCGCCCTCGAACATGATGCGCCCCGAGGTCGCGGAGTCGAGCCCCGCCAGCGTGTGCATCAGCGTGGATTTGCCGGAGCCGGACGGCCCCATGATCGCGGTGAACCGCCCTTTCTCGAAACGCACGTCCACGCCGCGCAACGCGTGCACCTGCGTCTCGCCGCGACCGTAGTCCTTGGTCAGGCCGATGGCCTCGATGGCCGTGGGATAGGTGACGGCGGATGGCTGGGGAATCGTCTGTGGAATCGTCATGTCTGGCGCCTCTCTCTTGGGCCCGGGGCATATCCCGGGCGATGATCCCAAGCTACGGCGCCGTGCCCGCGCTTCCCATCGTGCGTGAGATGGAAGACCTCGTCCCACATCATCCCTAAGAATGACGATTCCCCGCTCAAGCGAGACGCCACATCCTTGCCGTCCTTGTCGCCGGCGTCGCCATCGCATATACGCGAAGACCCCGCGTCGCATGACTCGACGCGGGGTCCCGTTCCTTGGAGTAAGCCCCCTATGCCCGCGGCATCCCCTTCGCGGGCTTGGGATTCGACCGGTTTCCCCTACCGGTTACTTCGCCAGGCCGGAGGCGCGGACGGCCTCGAAGCCGACCTTGAGATCGTCGAGGATGTCCTCGATGTTCTCGGTGCCGATCGACAGGCGAATCGTGCCCTGGTGGATGCCCTGGTCCTCGAGCTCCTCGAGCGTCTCCTGGGAGTGCGTCGTGGAGGCCGGATGAATCACGAGGCTCTTGGCATCGGCGACGTTGGCCAGCAGGCTGAACAGATGCAGGTTGTCGATGAACACGCGCGCCGCATCCTTGCCGCCCTTGATGTCGAAGGTGAAGATCGAACCGGCGCCGTTCGGGAAGTACTTCTTGTAGAGCTCGTGGTCCTTGCGGCCTTCGATGCTCGGGTGGGAGACGGACTCCACCTCGGGCACGGTCTGCAGATACTCGACGACCTTGAGGGCATTCTCGACATGACGCTCGACGCGCAGCGACAGCGTTTCGGTGCCCTGCAGCAACAGGAAGGCGGCGAACGGGGAAAGCGTCGCGCCGGTGTCGCGCAGCAGGATGGCGCGGATGCGGGTCACGAAGGCGGTGGAGCCCAGCGCCTCGTAGAAGTTGAGGCCATGGTAGGAGGGATCGGGCTCCGTCAGTGTCGGGAACTTGCCCGGCACGGCGTTCCAGTCGAAGTTGCCGCCTTCGACGATCACGCCGCCCAGCGTGGTGCCATGGCCGCCGATGAACTTGGTGGCCGATTCGACCACCACATCCGCGCCGTGCTCCAACGGGCGGAACAGATACGGGGTGGCGAAGGTGTTGTCCACGATCACCGGCAGATGATGCTTGTGCGCGATGGCGGAAATCGCCTCGAAGTCCGGCAGGTCGGCGTTCGGGTTGCCGAAGGTCTCGAAGTAGACGAGCTTGGTGTTCTCCTGGATGGCGTCCTCGAACTCCTGCGGGTCCTCCGCGGAGACGAAGGTGGTGGTGATGCCGTCGCGGGGCAGCGTGTGGCGCAGCAGGTTGAAAGTGCCGCCGTAGATGTTCTTCGCGGCGACGATATGATCGCCGGACTGCGTGATGTTGCGCACCGCGTATTCGACGGCGGCGGCGCCCGAGGCAACGGCCAGACCGGCGGTGCCGCCTTCGAGCGCGGCGATGCGGTCCTCGAACACGGACTGGGTGGAGTTGGTCAGGCGGCCGTAGATATTGCCGGCGTCGGCCAGTCCGAAGCGGGCCTCGGCGTGGTCGAAGTTGTGGAATACGTAGCTGGTGGTGGCGTAGATCGGCACGGCTCGCGAATCGGTGGCCGGATCAGCCTGTTCCTGGCCGACGTGCAGCTGCAGGGTTTCGAAACGATACTTCTTGTTGGCTTCGGTCATGGTTCCTTCTCCTTGGGGTTGGTTTTCCGTTCGTTGTGCGGATTGGTTACGACCCTAGGCCGCGACGGCCCATGACACGAGGGGTCCGCTATCGCCTCTGCTTATGGCCTCTTCAAAGCCGAAGCCACCGCCCCGTTGTCGGCCCGGCGGCTAGAGTCAGAGATGATATTTCGCTTTGTGAGAAGGAGCAGCGATGGATGACGTCACCCTATTCGATCGAAATCCCGACTATATTCCGCGTGTGGCCGCGGTGCACGATATGTGCGGCTACGGCAAGTGCTCGCTGACGGCCGCCATTCCGATTCTGTCTGCCGCCGGCTGCGACGTGTGCCCAGTGCCGACTGCCCTGTTCTCCGCGCATACCAAGTACCCGGTGTTCACCTTCCATGACACGACCGACATCCTGTCGGATTATCTCGACGCCTGGCGCAAGGAGGACGTCGAGCTGGACGGCGTGTATTCCGGGTTCCTCGGTTCCGCCGAGCAGGTGTCGCTGATCCAGCGTCTCTACCGCGAGTATCCGGGTGCGCTGCGGCTGGTGGATCCGGTGATGGGCGACGGCGGGGCGATGTATCCGACCTATACGCCGGAGCTCTGCGCGGCGATGGGCGCTCTGGCCGATGGCGCGGATGTGCTGATGCCGAACCTCACGGAGGCCTCGATCCTCACCGGCCGCGATTATCCCGGCCAGGAACTTTCCGATGCCGAGGTCCGCGGCATCCTTGACGCGCTGTTGAATCTCGGCGCGAAGAACGTGGTTTTGAAGGGCATCGACCGTGGTGACGGCCTGCTCCGCAATTACGTGGCCTCGGCCCAGACGGATGTCGACGGCAAGGTCGAACTCGCCCATGAGAAGCTGCCGTATATGATCCACGGCACGGGCGATGCCTTCGCCTCCGCGCTGTGCGGCGCGGTGCTGGCCGGGCGCGGTCTGGCCGAATCGGCGCGCATCGCGGGCGAGTTCGTGCGTCATGCGATGGAATCCACGCGCAACCAGCCGCATTTCGAGGAGCGCGGCGTCAGCTTCGAACTCAATCTGGGCGAACTGACCGGATTGGTGGGCTGAGCGAAGCGAAATGCCCTCGGGCCGGGGTTTCCCGCGGCCCGAGGGCATTCTTTTTGTTTGCAGGCCGCATATCGGCCCAATCCACCGGTTCAATCCACCGGTTTCCTCTACCGGTTCAACGGATCGACAAGGCAGTCATACCAGAGTTGGTATCGTTCGGCATCGTTGATATTATCCGGCTCGAATTGCTGCTCGAACTGTGACTTCCGGTCCGCATCAGCCATGAGTTCCTCCGGGGATCGTTGAGTTTCGCCGCCGCCACTCAACGCGGCGTATTCATCCTCGGTCAGCGAATTGGCGACGCCATCCAGGAAGCCGTTCCGTTTGAAGCAACGGTAGGTTTCGCGCGCCATGGCCTCGGCGTCGAGGTTATCGGGATTGGTGTCCATCATGGACCAGATGCCTTGCACTTCGTCCCAATCGGTGCTCTCCCCGCATTCCTGACTGACCTTCTGGAATTCCTCGGTGCTAAGGCCGCCCCTCAACTGCGTCACCGAGGTGCCGTCGGCATTGGCTTGCAGGCCGTATGGCGCCAGGCATGCGTTGTATGCGTCGTTGAGTTCGGCAAGCTCCGCGTCGCTGACCTTCCCGTCGCGCAGGATCCCTTTGCCGAGATCGGTTTTCGCACGCCCGTAGGCACCTTCCAATTCCTTGGCATATGGGCCGGAGAACGCGGGCTCTCCTTCCTCGGCCGACGAGGCGCCATCGGATGCGGTGGGCGCGCCGCACGCGCTCAGGCCGAACAGCACCGCCGCCACGCATACCGCCATCCTTGACGCCCTTGCCCCGTTCATCATCATCGATTCCCTTCCCATCATTGCGGCATTGTCGTTTTCGAGCTTAGGCTCCGCTTCGTTCGCTCCCCCAACGGCCCTGTCATCCTTGCGATGACATCATGTCCTCGCTGGACGCGACGTCAAGCCGTTTCCCGTCGCCGCGCACCGGGATACGGGCGTAGACCACCCATTCGCCGTCCTCCCCGGTGGCGTTGAGTTCGCCGCCGAGCGTCTCGATGAGCTCGCGATGAAGCCGCAGTCCCGCCCCATGCGAGGCACCCCGCGTCGTCTCCGTCACTTCCATGGTTTCCGCGTCGTCCGTCTGCGTCGTCCGTTCCGCGATGGGGTTTGTTCCCATGATTTCGATGGAGTGCTTCCCCAGCGTGACGACGATGTGATACGCGCCTCCGCCCGGCGTCATATGCCGTGTGATGTTCGCGGTGATCTCGCCCAGCAGCCGTTCCGCGGCACGCACGGCCATCGGATCGGCGTCGGCGGGCAGCGCGCCGTTAAGCGACGCATCTCCCGCAAAGCCAAGCCTTTCCAGTCTCATCCTCGACCTGCGAAGCGCTTCGGCAAGGCCGCCCTTTCCGTCATGGCTTTCCCCCAGCTGCCCGTCCGAACGCAACCCGAAGCGGGCCTTCGAATCCGCCTCGGGACGCATGTCGGTTCCCGACGCCGTACCGGCCAATCGGACCGTGTCGCTTGTATCCGCTGCATCCGCACGCAGCAGATCGATGACCTTGTGCACCTCGTCGAGCACGGCAAGCGCCTGATCGTTGACGAACCGCCAATCGCGCCGTTCGTCCCGAACGATCGAGCCCAATGCTTCGGACGCGTCTTGCGCGTCATACGGACCATACGGGTCATTCGTCCCATCCGCCCCATCCGCTCCGTCGTCATCGGCCGCATCATCCGGCAACTGGCGCAGCCTGCGCTGCGCGGTCAACGCGATATAGCTCAATCCCCCGCTGGCCGTGTCGTGGATGCGCGAGGCAAGCTCCGTGTTGCGTTTGAGCTCGTCGAGTTCCCACTGCCGGCGTTCCAAGGCCATCGCCCGCCGTTCGGATGCGTCGCGTTGGGCGCGCCATCGGAACGACACTCCGATAAGCGTGGCAAGCACGAATGAGCCGACGTAGTTGACCATCTCCACGCCGATGGCCGAAAGCGCCGTATATGAGTCCATGAACGCCGGCACACATTGCGAAACGGTCACGATGCCGCAGGCAAGCACCGCCCATCCGAGGGCGCAGTCGTGCCCGATGAGCACCAGCGCGATCCACATGCCCCACAACGGGCTCGGGCCGGATAGGTCGAGCACGAAGGTGCGCGCCACGATAAGCGCGATGATGCCCCAGCTCGCCGCGCGCGGCCAGAACGGGGTGAGCGCCGTCAGCACCATAAGCGCGACGGACAGCACCTGTGTCTCGACGAACACCGGCGGGATCAGCGACCATTCCACCGCATTCGCCACGATGACGACGACGGCCAGCAGCATGCGGAAGGCGCGTGCCAGCAGCCATGCCATCGCATCCCGACCATTCGGCAGGTGCCATCCACGACCATATGGCAGAGATTCACCAGCTGCATCCCCGTTGTCGCCATGCGGCGCACCGCTCATCGTTCGCCCTCCCCCGCACCGGTCCACAATGCGATGGCGCTGCCGCGCGAGGAACAGCCGAGCTTCCTCACGGCGCGGGCGATATAGGTCTTGGCCGTGGGTAGGCCGACCCCCATCTGCGCGGCCACTGCAACGGTCGGCAGGCCCCTGGAGCACAGGTTCATGGCCTCGGCCTCCCTGTCGGAAAGCAGGAACTGGCGCGGCATGGGCTCGCGCCGAAGCCGCTCATGCGCGGCACGCGAGGTCTCGAACACGACGGACGGCATGCTGGCATTCCATATGCCACCGAGGGCAAGCGCGCGAATCGCTTCGATGATCGGGGCTTCGACGGATTTGGGCACAATGCCCTGCGCGCCGGCCTCGGCCGCCTTGGCGGCGTAGACGGCCAGCGAGAACGAGGTGACGGCGAGCACGGCCACACGGGCGGAGCGCGTCCGGATCGCGCGCGTGACGCTCAGGCCGCTCAGCTCCTCCATCGACATGTCGGTCAGCAACACGTCGGGCGCGGTGCGCGAATCGAGGCAGCGATCGACGGCTTCCCGCCCCGACCGGGTGCGGAAACGCACGCTTGCCTCGGGCATCAGCTCCTTTATGGCGCGGGAGAGGAAGGCGAGCGCGAATTCGTCGTTGTCCAGCAATCCTATGGTGACGATCGGCCGCGTGACCGGACGCCTCTCCTCCTCGTCGACATCCGCCATGGCCAACCTCCCCCATGTGTTCCTGCGGTTCCCACGATAGTCCCGTGCGTCCATGGGCATGGCGGCGTATCGTCATCCCTGAGATGACAGACATGTGGATAACCGGTTTTCCATCCACAGGACTTGTCCACAACACGCCGAGGCCATGGCCTCCGACCACAACGACCGGCCGGCCTTGCCCGCGGCAAGCGGCGCGGTGTCCACTGGAAGCATGGATACGCAGACAATGACATTGCCCGGGGCCATGGCTTCGGATGGCCTTTCCCTTCCCATGCGCAGCGCAGCGCTTCATCCCCGGCAACTCGGGGCGCTCGGCGAGGCACACGCCGCCGCATGGCTCGAACGACGCGGATGGACCGTGCTTGACCGCAACTGGCGGTGCCGTTATGGCGAACTCGATGTGGTGGCCATGGATCCGCAGCGCCACATCGTCTTCATCGAGGTCAAGACCCGGCGGACCGTGCGCCATGGCACACCGCAGGAGGCCGTCACTTCGGCCAAGCAGACGAACCTGCGCCGGGCGGCGGTCCAATGGCTGATCGACCCCGCGCACCGCATCCCGCATGACGGCGTGCGTTTCGACGTGATCTCCATCATGATGCAAGGCGACCAACCCCAGGTCCTCCACATCCCGGGGGCGTTCTGATGGCGATCGGCAAGGCCCTGTCCGTGGGACTGATCGGACTCAAGGCCTTCGTCGTGTCCTTGCAGGCCTTCATCAGTCCCGGACTGCCGTATTTCTCGATCATCGGATTGCCGGACACTTCGTTGTCCGAGGCGCGCGAACGGGTCAAGTCCGCCTGTCAGGCCAGCGGATTCCGATGGCCCGAAACCCGGGTGACGGTGAATATGTCGCCCGCCTCGATGCCCAAACGGGGTTCCTCGCACGATCTGGCGATCGCCGCGGCCGTGGTGAGCGCCGCCGGCGTAATACCGCATGAGTCGCTCGCCGACACCATCGTCATGGGCGAGGTGAATCTCGATGGAACGGTCCGGCCGATCAACGGCATGCTGCCGATCCTGCTGCATGCCCGCGAGCGTGGCATCCGCCAAGTGATTGTTCCAGATGCCAATATGGACGAGGCCTCGCTGGTGGACGGGCTCGATACGGTGGGGGTTCGCCATGTGGGCGAGCTCATCGAACTGATGGGCGGCGCCGCGCGCTATCGGCGTCCCGACGGCGCGGGTTTGGATTCGTCTCCCGACCTAGACGACGCGTTGATGCCGTCCCCTCCTCCCGGGGACATGGCAGAGGTGATCGGCCAGGACACGGTCAAATGGGCGTTGCAGGTGGCTGCGGCGGGCGGGCACCATCTGCTGATGACCGGCCCTCCCGGTTCCGGCAAGACCATGCTGGCCTCGCGCATGCCGGGCATCATGTGTCCGCTTGACGAGGCCGAGCAGCTGGAGGTCGCTTCGATCCGTTCGTTGTGTGGCACGCTGCCCCTGCATGGCATCAGCGACGAGCCGCCCTTCGAGGCGCCGCATCACACCGCCTCCACCGCCTCGCTGGTGGGCGGGGGTTCCGGGCTGGCACGTCCGGGCGCGATCACGCGCGCGCACCGGGGCGTGCTGTTCATGGACGAGGCGCCAGAGTTCTCCACGCATGCCTTGCAGACGTTGCGCGAGCCCTTGGAGTCGGGATATGTGGCATTGTCACGGGCCAAGGGATCGACCTATTATCCGGCGGCCTTCCAGCTGATCATGGCCGCCAACCCATGCCCCTGCGGGTATTCGTATGGCACCGGCGAACGCTGCCGGTGCAAGGAACGCGAACGGGTGCGCTATTTCGCACGCCTGTCGGGGCCGATACTCGACCGCATCGATATCCAGGTGGAGGCGCCGCCGGTGTCTCATATCACGGCGGGAAGCGTCGCGGCCGAGCCACAGGAATCGAGCGCGGCGATGCGCGAACGCGTGATACAGGCGCGTGCCGCGGCCCGGGAACGGTTCGCGGCGCAGGGATGGGGTTGCAATGCGCGCGCCTCGGGCTCATGGCTGCGGGCCCATACCTCGGCGAAGGCGGTCGCCTTGGTCAACGACGCCCTTCAATCGCAGCGGCTGACCCTGCGCGGCGCGGACCGGGCGATGCGCTTGGCCTGGACGCTGGCCGATATGTCCGGGCGCATGTCGCCGGGCCCCGGCGAGATGGCCCAGGGCATCCAGATGAGGACGAAGTGGTCGTGATGGATGCCGACACGTTGGCCAGGGCGACGCTCACCTATCTGATCGAAGGCGCCGATGCGCTGATGTTCGCATCGCTCAAAGGCGCCGGCAACGCCGAGGCATTGCTTGGCTTCATCATGGATTGCCGTCCCGGCGCGCCGGAGGAGCGCGCGGCCCGCAACCGAATCGACCAGGTCTTCGCCGCGGGACTTTCCCGATGGGGAGGACGGGTCGATGCCAAGGCCATGGCCGCGTTCCATCATGCGCTCGACGGTTGGCATCGCCGCCTCGACGCACTGCCTTCGTTTGAGGAGGACCAGTTGCGCGATTGGTTCACGGCGGGCGGCAGGCAATGGATCATCGGTCCCAAAAGCCCGCATTGGCCCGCCCAGCTGGGCGACCTGTCCACACGGCGGGACTGGGCGTCGCCCCTGTGTCTTTGGGGTCTTGGCGACCCGGCGGCGCTATCGAGCTGTCCCCGACCGGTGGCGGTGGTCGGCTCGCGTGGGGCAAGCGATTATGGCCGATCGGTGGCCCGTCAGATCGGCATATGCGCGGCATCCCAAGGGCATCTGGTGGTCTCCGGCGGCGCGATGGGCGCGGACGCCGCCGCGCACTGGGGTGCGCTGGAGGCGATGCGACGTCATGGCGCGCAGGCGGCCGGGCGCACGGTGGCGGTGTTCGCGGGCGGGCTCAACCATATCGGCCCGCACAGCAACCAGCGTCTGTTCGATGCGATCACGGCATCGGGAGGCGCCCTCATCAGCGAACTATGCCCCGGCACGATACCGGAGGCGCGCAGGTTCCTATTGCGCAACCGCATTATCGCGGCCCTGGCTTCGAGCGTGGTCGTCGCCCAGGCCCGCGTCCGGTCGGGAGCGCTGAACACCGCCCATTGGGCCAACGAACTGCATCGGGAGGTATATGCCGTTCCCGGCGATGTCACGGTGCCCGACAACGCCGGATGCAACCGGCTCATCGCCCGTGCCGAAGCCGGCATCCTCGCTTCGCCGGACGATATCGCCGAACTATGCCATCCCCGTCACGCCCCGGTTATCACCGCATCCATGCCGTCTGATGAAACCGCCAGGACGGACGAGGACCGCCAGACACCGAAGAACGGCAACGCCCCGGCCAACGATATCCATCCGGGAAACGGCGACGACGCCTCCCCCGCCGATTCGGCGGACGCCATATGCGCCGCCATCCGCGGATGCGCACGGCGAGGCATGCCCGCCACACCGGATGCCATCATCGGGTTGCTGCGGGAGCAGGGCACGCCGGAGCCACCGACCATCGCCTCGCTGCTCGGCGAACTGGGCCGTTTGGAATTGGAGGGCCGGATCGTCTACGAACACGGCGAGCTACGCGTAGCGAACCGCAACCGCGAAACCTAGGCCTGCCACTGGCAGCGGGCAAGGTCGACGCGCCATCCGTCGGCCCCGGCGTTCGAGCCGTCGTCATCGGCGGGCGGCAGGAAGGCGACGCCCTCGGCCTCCAACAGGGCACGCTGCTCTCCGGGGCCTCCGAAGGCGAAACCGGGGGCCAGGGACCCGTCGCGGAAGACGACGCGATGGCAGGGAATGACGCCGGGCTCCGGATTGGAATGCAGCGCGAAACCGACGAATCTGGCGGACCGCGGCGCGCCGGCCAACGCCGCCACCTGCCCGTAGGTCGCCACCATGCCCTCGGGTATGCGACGCACCACGTCATACACACGCTGATTGAAACTCACCTCGCTCATACGGCCATTCTGCCATGCGACAACCACCCCCTGTGCGAGAATCACAGGTATGAATCCCCAGCAGTTGGAAGATATGTATGACGCGGTGATCGTCGGCGCCGGCGCGGCCGGTCTGTCGGCGACGCTCGGGCTCCTGCGCTCCCCCGCGGCGCGCGGAATGGGCGAGGACGGACGCTCCCCGAAGATACTGGTGATCTCGAAATTGCAGCCGTTGCGCTCGCACACCGGTTCGGCCGAGGGCGGCATCGCCGCATCCCTCGGCAACGTCGAGGACGATGACTGGCAGTGGCATTATTACGACACCGTCAAAGGCGGCGACTGGCTCGTCGATCAGGACGCGGCGAAGCTGCTCGCGCAGTTTGCGCCCGAGACCGTGGTCAATCTGGAGCGGCAGGGCGTGGCCTTCTCCCGTCTTGACGACGGGCATATCGCGCAGCGTCGCTTCGGCGGGCATACGCGCGATTTCGGAGGCGAGCCGATCAAGCGCGCGGCCTATGCGGCCGATCGCATCGGCCATCAGATCCTGCACGCGCTGTGGCAGCAGTGCGTGGCCCAGGGCATGCAATTCGCCGAGGAATGGTATGTCACCGATCTGGTGCTTGCCGATGGACAGGCCGGGCGTCGCGCGGCCGGCGTGATCGCCTTCGACACGCATGCGGGCAGCCTGCGCACCGTGCGCGCGCGCAATGTGCTGCTGGCGACGGGCGGCGCGGGCAGGCTGTTCCACACCACGTCGAATTCCTGGGATCTGACCGGCGACGGCATGGCCTTGGCTTTGGGTGCGGGATTGCAGCTGGAGGACGTCGAGTTCGTGCAGTTCCATCCCACCGGCCTGGCCCACACCGGCATCCTGCTGTCGGAGGCCGCGCGCGCCGAGGGCGGCGTGCTGCGCAATGCGGATGGCGAGGCGTTCATGGAGCGATACGCCCCCGGACATGCGGATCTGGCGGCGCGCGATGTGGTGAGCCGTTCGATCGTGGCCGAGGTGGATGCGGGCCGCGGCGTCGCCGATCCGAGGGATCCGGATGGCCCCAAGGACTGCGTGTGGCTGGATATGACCGGCATCGACGCGGAGCGCATGCACCGCGTGCTGCCGCAGGTCGTCGAAACGATCCGCGACTATGCCGACCTCGACCCGGCCAAGGATTGGGTGCCGGTCAAGCCGACTGCGCATTACACGATGGGCGGCATCCCGGTGACCACGGATGGCGAGGTCTATCGTTGGGCCAATGGCGAACGCCATATCGTCGAGGGCTTGTATGCGGCGGGCGAATGCTCCTGCGTGTCCGTGCACGGCGCGAACCGCCTGGGCGGCAATTCGCTGCTCGACGCCTGCCTGTTCGGCACCAGGGCCGGTCAGGCGATCGCCACGCGCATCGCCGCCGCGGCCGATGCGACCGGGACGACGGCCGAGGCTGATGACGAGGCGTTGAAGGCCGCGGCCGATGCAGCGGCCTCCTCGCGCGAACAGGATCTCAAGGCGATGCTTGCGGAAGCGGGCTCCTCCGCCGATGCCGCCGACACCTCCGAAGCCACCGAGACCGTCGAAGCCACCGAATCCACCGGAGACTCCGGCGACGACTCCGCCGCCCAAGGCAATCCCTATGCGCTGATGGCCGAACTCGGCGCCGTGATGGAACGCGCGGCCGCCGTGCGCTGCGACGCCGCATCGCTGGCAACGGCCGCCGCCGAACTACGCGACGACCTCATGCCGCGAGCCGCCGCGCTCGCCGCGCATGACAAGACGGCCGCCTTCAATCAGGAGATCACCGCGATATGGGAGGTCCGACATCTGACCACGCTCGCCCAAACGGTGCTCGGCGCCTGCGATGCGCGGCATGAATCGCGAGGAGCGCTGCGCCGCACCGATTTCCCGCAGCGTGACGACGAGCGCTATCTCGCCCATTCAATGACCGACGCCACCGGCGCGGTGGACTGGCAGCCGGTGCATATCGTCGACTATCCGCCGAAGCAGCGGGAATACTAGGCATGGCAGCAGAGAGGACAATGCCGTGTGGCACAATGGACACGCCCAAAAACGCTTTCGGGAGGATGCATGAGTGAGATGACCGCGTCGACGACGGTGACGCTGCGGGTGCATCGCTTCACGCCCCGCGCCGAACGTGAGCGCGACCGCGCCCGTTCCTCCAGCCCCTTCGCCCGCAAATCCTCGCCCTTCGGCGGCGGTGCGTCCGCGCGTCGGCGCCCGCGCGGCAAGCAGTGGGTACAGGAGTATGTGGTTCCCGCCAGCCCGCAGGACACGGTGCTCGACTGCCTGCTCGCGGTCAAGCGCACAATCGACCCCACGCTGGCCTTCCGCTATTCCTGCGGACATGGCATGTGCGGCTCCGATGCCGTGTCGGTGAACGGCGAGCCGACGCTGCTGTGCACGGCCACGGTGCGCGACTGGGCGCGCCCCGACAACGCCAGCGATAACGCGGAAGATTCCGCCGAAAACACCGATGATGGGTTCCGCCGCACAGGCGCGGCTTCAAACCGCGACCCCGGGACCGAAATCTCCGAGGTCGGCGACGTCCCCTCCGATGACGCATATGACGATGGCGATGGCGATGCCGACGCCGATTCGCTGCCCACGCACGGCTCGCTCGGCGTGATCGAACTCGCGCCGCTTCCCGGCTTTCCCCCGCAGCGCGATCTCATCGCCGACATCGAACCGATGCTCGACCAGATCCGCAAGCTGCGCCCCTGGCTCGAGGCGGATGGCGCGCTCGCCACGACCAAGGACGGCAAACTCGACGTATTCGAATACCTGCAGCACCCCGACCAACTCGCCAAATACGAGATGCTGAGCAACTGCATCGCCTGCGGCGTGTGCGAGGGCACCTGCCCGGTCTATGCCGGCGGCGACGCCTTCGTCGGCCCGGCGGCGCTGGTCTGGGCAAGCCGTTTCGTCAACGATTCGAGGGACGGGGCCACCGACCAACGTCTCGATGCGATCGACACGGCCGACGGCGTGGCCGCCTGCCAGTCGGTGCGCGCCTGCTCGCGCCACTGCCCGCGCGGCATCGACGTGGGCGAGGAGATGTGGCAGATCGTCGCCCGGGTGCGCGAACGCTAGGACACGGCCAACACACGCAGGAAGAGGAACGAGATGGATAGGAACGCTTACACCAACCAAGCCAAGGCGTGGGAATACGCCGAGCGTCGCGCCGCCGCGCATTGCCCCAAGGCCGCTCAGGACGCCCGCCACGCGGCCGAGCAGGCCGGCGTGCCCGTGGGTTCCGCCGCGCAGGACGCCTTTCTGGCGATGCTGGTGCGTCTGACGGGCGCTTCCTCCGTCATCGCCGTGGGCACCCGTTCGCTGACCGAGACGATGGCCTTGGTCGAGGGCCTTGACGGCGCGGGGCATCTGACGGTCGTGGACTCCTCCGCGCAGGGCGTGGATCTGGTGCGCAGGACCTTCGCCTCGCAGGCGGACACGGCGACGACGCTGCGTGCGGTGCATGCGCAGGCCGCCGATTTCCTGCCCCGTCTCAACGGCGAGGACTATGACCTGATTGTGGTGGCCGGCGACGGGGCCAGCTACCGCCCGGTGTTGGACCAGGCGTCGCGACTGTTGCGCAATCATGGCGCGTTGGTCATGCTCGATGTGCTGGCCTTCGCCGACAGGAACGCGAAGGGCGGCGTGACGAATCCCGCCGACCGGAGCGACAAGGCCGTGGCCATGCGCGTCTTGCTGGACGCACTTGACGAGGCGACGGACTTCGAGACGACTTTGATTCCCGTCGGCACCGGCCTGTTGATCGCCCGCAAACGCTGAGCGGGTCAGAGCCGGGGATCCGGGCCAGGTCAGGCGGCGATGCCGGAGACGGCGACATCGACGGCCTCGTCCACATCGTCGGTGACGGTGACCAACCTCGGATCGAGGCTTGATATCATGCCTGAATCCCTCACCGGCCCCTCGAGCCAGTCGAGCAAGCCCTGCCAATAGTGCGAGCCGAAGAGCACCACCGGCATGGACGTGACCTTGTGCGTCTGCACCAGCGTGAGCAGCTCGAACATCTCATCAAGCGTGCCGAAGCCTCCCGGGCACACGATGACGCCCGAGGAATACTTGACGAACATCGTCTTGCGCACGAAGAAATAGCGGAAGCTCATCCCGAGGTTCACATAGTCGTTGAGCCCCTGCTCGTGCGGCAGCTCGATGCCGAGTCCCACGGATTTTCCGCCGGCAAGCGCCGCGCCGCGATTGGCGGCCTCCATGATGCCCGGCCCTCCGCCGGTGATGACGGCGGCGCCGTGTTCGGCGATAAGACGCCCCATGCGCATCGCCGCGCGGTAATCGGGGTCGTTGGCGAGGGTGCGGGCCGAGCCGAATACGGAGACGGCGGGCCCCAGCTCGGCGAGCGCGCCGAATCCGTCGACGAATTCGGCTTGGATGCGCAGCACGCGCCACGGATCCATATGCAGCCAGTCGGTGTCCTGGTCCGGCTTGAGCAAGCTGGCGGTGGAGCTGTCCTCCGGAATCATATTGCCGCGCAGGATCACCGGACCGCGGTGGTAGGTCTCCCCCAACGGATTGGGTTCGCTTCCCCGGATGTCGTCTGCTTCCCTGTCTGCGATCGTCATCATCGTTCCCCTATCAGTGGTGGCGGCGGGCCTTGCGCGTCTTGTCCCGGTCGGGACGCCGGTGGACGGACATGAAGCGGCGTTTGCGCGGCGCGGCGACGGGTTCGGCCTTGCCTTCGCGGCGGGCCTTGATCGCGGCGAGTTGCTCGGGGGTGAAGGCGTCGATGTTGACGCTCATCGTGCCATCGGGCAGGATCGTCGCGTGCTCCATCAGGAGCTCCTCGGTTTCGGCCGCGAGCTTGGCGGCGGCGGCCTCGGCCTCGTATCCCTTGGATTGGCGGGCCAGCAGCGCGCCGGAGATGGCGGCGGCCAGCAGCGAGGCGACGAGCACGCCGAATCGCGCCTCGGCCGACAGATCGGGATCCTGATAGGCCAGCGAGGCGATGAGGAACGACACGGTGAAACCGATGCCGCAGGCGCAGGCGGCGGGTGTCAGATCGCGCACCTTGAGGCCTCGGGGCAGGCGCAGTCCGCCCACATGCGTGCACAGCCATGCGGTCGCCACGATGCCGAGCGGTTTGCCGATCACCAGCGCGACGATGATGCCGACGACGACCGGCGAGATCATCAGCGCCGGGGTGAGCGAATTGAAGTGGACGCCGGTGGCGAACAGGGCGAAGATCGGCAGCGCGACCAGGGCCGACAGCGGCTGCAGCTTGTCATGGTAGCGTTCGGCGCGCGGCGACTTCTCGCCGTGCATTTCACGCGAGGGCGTGAGCAGGCCGACGAGCACGCCGGCCAGGGTGGGGTGGACGCCGGCCTCGAACATGAACACCCAGGCGAGGATGCCGACCAGTCCGGCCGCGATCCACGGCACCTTCTTGAGGCGCACGAGATAGGCCCAGGCGGCCGCGCACACGGCGATGCCGACGAACCACCACCAGCCGGACAGCGAGGAGAAGAACACGGCGATCAGCACGATGGCCAGCAGGTCGTCGACGGTGGCCAGTGTCATCAGGAACGCG
Source organism: Bifidobacterium sp. LH_730 (assembly GCF_056355835.1). NCBI lineage: Bacteria > Bacillati > Actinomycetota > Actinomycetes > Bifidobacteriales > Bifidobacteriaceae > Bifidobacterium > Bifidobacterium sp. LH_730. The sequence continues at coordinate 62,926 of NZ_JBKETB010000004.1, read as the reverse complement.
CGGATCGAACCGGGCAGTGCCTTGGCGAACAGCGCGAGCACAGCCAGCGAGAACGCGATGTCAGTGGCCGTGGGAATGGCCCAGCCCTGGGCTATCGAACCATAGTCATAGACGCCGCCCGAGGCAATCTGCTGCAGGCCGGGGCCGGGCGGCGCGAAGCGCGAGAACAGCGCCGTGGCCGCCAGGAACAGCACCGGAGGCACGAGCATGCCGCCCACCGCGCAGATCATCGGCACCGCCGCGGCCTTCGGATTCGACAGGGAGCCGGTCGTCAGCTCCTGCTTGAGGTCGAGGCCGACGATTAGGAAGAACACAGTCAGCAGGCCATCCTGCGCCCAGTGCCCGATCGGCAGGTCGATGTTCGTCCAAGGCACGGCGATATGCGTCTCGGCCACCGTTTCGAACATATGCGCGGTGGCGGGCAGATTGGCGAGCACCAGACCGACCAGCGCGAACGCGAGCATGATGAGGCCCGATATGCGGTCGGACGCTGCAATATGCCTGATTGTCGCCCACGCCGATCTGCGCTGTCCCATCCGTCGCTCCCTTCGCCCCGCTTTGGTCTCCTTCTATCGTATCGGAACCGTCGGGACCTTTTCGTTCGCTGTCAGCTGGCGCGTTGGTTATGAGACCCCCAGAATTGGAAAAGCCCCTCGTGACCAAAGTCTCCGAGGGGTTCCGTGTGCGCCGGACAGGATTCGAACCTGCGACCTGCTGATCCGTAGTCAGCTGCTCTAATCCGCTGGGCTACCGGCGCATGCCGACTGTTTTACTCCGATCGGCTCGGAGTGTGCGCCGGACAGGATTCGAACCTGCGACCTGCTGATCCGTAGTCAGCTGCTCTAATCCGCTGGGCTACCGGCGCATGTTGTCCGTTTCAGGCAACTCGAATAAAGTACAACGAGTCCGCGACTTCACGCCACACGGCGTGTCGTGGCGGTTACGCAGACCGCGCGCCATGCATATCCCGCCGCGCAACCGTCACGCGGCAAGTCGCCGAGGACGGCGTTCGCCGCCATGGCCGGAAAGCCCGGCCTGCGCGCCGGAACGCACCAGGGTGGGCGCGCCGGTGCCGTCGACGGCCGGCGTGTCCACGATGACGCATTCGACGTCATCCATGCTCGGCAGGCGGAACATCGTCTCCTCGAGCGTGCGTTCGATGATCGAGCGCAGGCCGCGGGCGCCGGTTCCCTGCCGCAGCGCCGTGGAGGCGATCGCATGCACCGCGCCATCGGTGAATTCGAGACGCACCCCGTCGACGGCGAACAGCTTCATGTATTGCTTGGTCAGCGCGTTGGCCGGCTCGGTGAGCACCAAGGCCAGATCGTCCTCGGTCAGTTCGTCGAGCACGCTGATCACCGGCAGGCGGCCGATGAACTCGGGCAGCAATCCGAATTCGGCGAGGTCATCGGGCCCCGCCTGCTCAAGCAGCCGACGCTTGTCGATCTCATGGTCATGCCAGGCCGCGCCGAAGCCGCTTTCCCGGGCGCCGAGCCGTTCGGAGACGATGTCGGTCAATCCGACGAAGGCGCCGCCGCAGATGAACAGGATGCCACGCGTGTCGATCTGCACGGTCTGCTGCTCGCGGTGCTTGCGCGTGCCCTCGGTGGGCACCGAGGCGATGGTCCCCTCGAGGATCTTGAGCAACGCCTGCTGCACGCCCTCGCCGGACACATCGCGTGTGATCGACGTGTTCTCCCCCGACTTGCGTGCGATCTTGTCGATCTCATCGATATAGACGATGCCATGCTGCGCCTTCGCGATATCGCCGTCGGAGGCCTCGATGAGCCGCTGCAGCACGCTTTCCACATCGTCGCCGACATATCCGGCCTCGGTGAGCGTGGTGGCGTCGGCGATGACGAAGGGCACGTTCATCACCTTGGCGAGCGTCTGCGCCAGATAGGTCTTGCCCACTCCGGTGGGGCCCATGAGCAGGATGTTGGATTTGGCGACCGTCACCCCCGCCAACGGGTCGGCGTGGCGCCCCGCGTGCCGGCTTTCCAATTGGCCCGCGGATTCGTCGAGCTCCATATTGACGCGCTTGTAATGGTTGTAGACCGCGACGGACAGGGCGCGTTTGGCCGCCTGCTGTCCGATGACATACCGGTCGAGGTAGGCGTTGATCTGCATCGGCTTGGGCAGGCTCAGCGCGTTGACCTCGGCGTCCTTCTTGCGCTCCTCGGAGATGATGCCGACGCATAGCTCGATGCATTCGTCGCATATCGACGCGCTGGGGCCTTCGACGAGCTTCCTGACCTGATGCTCGGTTTTGCCACAGAAGGTGCATTGCGGCACATCGTCGCCGTAACTGACCACCCTGCCCATGCCGGTCTCCCTTCGCGTCGTGCGCACGGTTTCGCGGGACTTCGTGGGAACGCAACCGTTCCGTTTTCTCCCGGATATACGATACCCTCGGCGCGAGCGCGCCGAGGGCATTGTCATCCCGGCATCCCGGGGTTTTCACGAAGTCTACTGACGGTGTTCGAGCACCTCGTCGACGATGCCGTATTCCTTCGCCTCGGGGGCCGTGAGGAAGGTGTCGACCTCGATGTCCTTGCGGATGCGCTCGACGTCCTGGCCGGTGTGCTTGGCCAGCGTGTTCTCGAGCCATTCGCGCATGCGCAGCATCTCCTTGGCCTGGATCTCGATCTCCGTGGCCTTGCCGAAGCCCTGGTCGATGGCCGGCTGGTGGATGAGCACGCGCGCGTTGGGCAGCATGAGGCGCTTGCCCTTGGTGCCGGCGGCCAGCAGGATCGCGGCGGCCGAGGCGGCCTGGCCCAGGCACACGGTCTGCACATCGGGCTTGATGTATTGCATGGTGTCGTAGATCGCGGTCATGGCGGTCATGGAGCCGCCGGGCGAATTGATGTACATCATCACATCGCGGTTCGGATCCTGGGACTCGAGCACGAGCAGCTGGGCCATCACATCGTCGGCCGAGGCATCGTCCACCTGGATGCCCAGGAAGATGATGCGGTCCTCGAACAGACGCGAATAGGCGTCCGAGGTCTTCATGCCATAGGGCGTCTTCTCGGTGAACTGCGGCATGATGTAGCGCGCGCTCGGCGCGGCGAACGCGGCCTCGCGGCGTTCGCGCGTCTGGAATCCGACGACTCCCGCCGGGCCCGCCAGCCGTTCGGCGCGGGCGACGAACTGCGCCTCTTGGCTTGCCATCGTCACTCTCCCTTCCTCATCGAATCGCGCGTGGTGATGATCTGGTCCACGAAACCGTAGTCCAGGGCCTCCTGCGCGGTGAACCAGTGGTCGTATTCGTTGTCGCGGTAGATCTCCTCGACGGTGTGGCCGGTCTGCTCGGCGGTCAGCTCGCTCATGGTCCTCTTCATGTCCATGATGAGCTCGGCGTTGATGCGCACATCGGTGGTGGTGCCGCCGATGCCGCCGGAGGGCTGGTGCATGAGCACGCGGGCGTGGCTGGTCAGATACCGCTTGCCCTTGGTGCCCGAGCTCAGCAGGAACTGGCCCATCGAGGCGCACATGCCCAGGCCCACGGTCGCCACGTCCGGCTCGATGAGCTGCATGGTGTCGTAGATGGCCATGCCCGCGGTGATGGAGCCGCCGGGCGAGTTGATGTAGAGCCAGATGTCTTTCTTCGGGTCCTCGGCGGCGAGCATGAGCATCTGCGCGCAGATGCGGTTGGCCATGTCGTCCTTGACCTCCTCGCCCATCCAGATGATGCGGTCCTTGAGGAGTCGGTTGAAAATCGGATCCTGGGGCCCGGCCGGCATATCCTCGCCCGCCATGACCGGAAGCGGTGCAAAATCGCTCACTTGGGTCTCCTTCGTATGATGCAAAACACATCAAGACTACCGCCCTCAAGCGACGGGGCGGCGAGGCGCGCCGGACCTTCGGCCGCGGGCGGAACTCGCCCATTTCGTCCGACTCCAGTCGACTTGTGGCGATCCTCTGGAAAGCTATTCCAAGGTATCCAGCACGTCGTCGATAAGCATGCGTTCCTGCGCGCCGCCATCGGATAGCCTCGGGAAGCGTCGACGCGCGTTCGTCGGGCTCGCGTCGGCGGCGCGCGCCACATTGGACTGGCTCACCCCGTGCGCGACCGCCTTCTGCGCGAGTCGGTCCACCAACGAGTCGGAGACCTGCCGCATGCGTTCGGCGACCCATAGCTGCGCCGTCTCCTGGCTCAGCCCGTAATCCTCGGCAAGCTCGGCGGAGGCCTCCTGCACGGCCGCCCACAGCACCATGAAAGGCTTGCGATAGTAGGCGATCTGCTCCTCGTTCGCCTCGCCGGACAGGGTCTCCAATCCCCTGCGGTCGTCGCCGTTGCGAGTCATGCGCCCTCCTTTCCGCGCCCGGATCCGTCACTACCGTATTGTTCATATGCGCGCGACACCTAAGATGCCCCGGCACTCCATGCCGTTCCATAATGGGAATCGTCCCAAGGTCGAGACCGCGGATGAGTGGTATAGTCAGGCCCGGGCTGGGGGCGCGTTCACGCTGAGATCTTCGGAGACCCTTGGAACCTGTGAGTCAATGCTCGCGTAGGGAAGCCATGCCATTGCGGCGCATATGTGGCCCCGGCCTGATTCATTGAATGAATATCAGGAAGGGGATTTCCACGATGAGCAAGGCGAAATTCGACGGCTATGCGGCGACGTATGACAGCTGGTTCATGGCCAATGAGAACGTGTTCCTGAGCGAGCTCAAGCTGCTCAAGTCGGCGCTTGATCTGACCGAGGGCGGGCGCATGCTGTCAATCGGCTGCGGCAGCGGCCTGTTCGAGAAGGCGCTCAAAGACGAATACGGCATCGAGGTGACCGAGGGCGTGGAACCGTCGGGCGATATGGCCGAGATCGCCGAGAAGCGCGGCATGAGCGTGCAATTGGCGACCGCGGAAACCGCCGAGCTGCCTGCCGAGGCATATGATGTCATCTACTTCAATGGCAGTTCAAGCTATATTCCCGATCTCAAGCTCGCCTACGGCAATGTGCTCAAGGCATTGAAGCCGGGCGGCAGCCTGGTGTTGCTCGACGTGCCGAAGGAAAGCGGCTACGGCCTGCTCTATCTGCTGGCCGGCAAGCTGGACGACTATGGCGCGCCCGAACTGGCCGACACCGCGCCGGCGATGCCCTATCCGCTGGAGCTTGTGCACACCGCCTTCTGGCACACCACCGAGGAGAAGAGCGCCGTGCTGCGCGATGAACTCGGTCTGCATGACCTCCAGTACCGTCAGACATTGGTCGCCAGCCCCGTCTATACGAATCGCGAGGTCGAGGAACCGATCGACGGATATTACGCCGGCGGCTACGTCGCCATCGTCGCGCGCAAGTGACCCATCATTTGCAGAGGGTCTTGCCGGTGACGGCCGGGCTTGCGAATGCCGGGGTTGTTCCCCGGCATTTTCGCCACACAATTCTCAGCCCAAGTGCACAATTCTTGAATCGGCGGCCATAAACACGACAGGGGTGAGATTCGAACGAATCTCACCCCTGTCAAGAGAACTAGAGACTTAGCGTCTCGCTAGGCTCACTTGGCGTCCTTGGCGGACAGCTCGTCGGCGACGGCGGCAGCGGCGGAGGCGGCCTCGACGGACTCGTTGGCGGCGGCCTCGGCGTCCTCCTCGTCGGAACCGAGGAATTCGCTCAGGTCGACGGCCTCGCCATCGGCGGTGAACTTGACGGCGCGCATGCCGGAGAGCAGACCCTTGGAACGGGCCACTTCCTGCACGGCGGAGCCGAGCTGGCCGTTGCGCACGATCGCGTTGATGAAGGCGTTCGGATCCATGCCGTACTGCTGGGCGATGGAGGCCAGGAAGTTGAACACGTCGGCCTGGGACACCTGCACGTCGAGCTGCTCGGCGAGCGTGTCGAGCACGATCTGGTCGGTGAGCTCCTTGACGACGGTCTCCTCGGCCTCGGCCTTCTGCTCCTTGGTGGCCTTCTCCGGATCGGCGGTCATGTTCTTGAGCTGCTGCTCGACCATGTCCTTCTTGACGCCCTTGGGCAGCGGCACCTCGAGGCCTTCCTCGAGATGGGCGATGAAGGCGTCGCGGGCCTCGGTGGCCTGGCGGCCCTTGGCGGCGTCGGCGGCGTTCTTGCGGATGTCTTCCTTGAGCTCGTCGAGGGTGTCGAACTCGGAGGCCTCCTGGGCGAAGTCGTCATCCAGCTCGGGCAGTTCCTCGGCCTTGACGGAGTTGACCTTGACCTTGATCTGGGCCTTCTCGCCCTCGTGCTCGCCACCGGCCAGCTCGGACTCGAAGGTGGTCTCCTCGCCGGCGGACAGGCCTTCGAGGGCCTCGTCCATGCCGTCCAGCATGGTGCCGGAGCCGAGCTCGTAGCTCACGCCCTCCTGGGAGTCGACGGTCTCGCCGTCGATCGTGGCGTTGAGGTCGATGTTGGCGAAGTCGCCCTTCGCGGCCGGGCGGTCGACGCCCACGAGGGTGCCGAAGCGCTGGCGCAGGGACTCCAGACGGGTGTTGACGTCCTCGTCGGTGACCTCGGGCTTCTTGATCGCGATCTCGACGCCGTCGAACTTGGGCAGCTCGATCTCGGGGCGGCGCTCGACGGTGGCGACGAACTTGAGCTTGGTCTCGTCCTTGGCGTTCTCCGGCACTTCCTGCACGTCCAGCTCGGGCTGGGCCATCGGGCGGACCTTCTTCTCCTCGAGCGCCTTGGAGTAGAGCTCCGGCACGGCGCTGTTCACAGCCTCGCCAGCGACGGCCGCGAAGCCGATGCGCTGGTCGATGATCTTGCCGGGGACATGGCCCTTGCGGAAGCCGGGGATGTTGACCTGCTTGGCGATCTCCTTGCGGGCGGCCTCCAGATACGGGTCGAACTCCTCCGGGTCGACGGTGACGGTGAGCTTCACCTTGGTGGGTTCGAGGTTACGAACGCTGATCTTCACGCTAAACGCTCCTGAAATACTGTATTTCCTGTATGGTCTGCCCGTGGGCAACCCTCACATGATAGCGCGGGTCACGGACGCTGCGATCAGGCGCACCTGCCAGTCGCGGGCGCCTTGGGCGGCGAGGAATTCCGCCACATCCACGCCGCTGACGTCCTCCAGCCAGCAGAGGTTGCGGATGATCTGGGGCCTGATGACGATCTCGGCCGGGGTGCGGGTGTCGTCGGCGATCTGGTTGATCGCCTTGCGGGCGCGTTCGAGCCGCGCGAGGCGGTCCGGATGACGGTCCGCCCATATGCGCATGGCCTTGGGGGCGTTGGCTTCGTTCTCGCCGCGGGGGGCGGAGCTGGCAGGCGGCGTGGGCAGTTCGCCGGCCGGCAGGGCCAGCGCCGATTGGATGGCTTCCTTCCATACGACGGGCTTGACGGTGCGCTGGATCGGGGCGTACCGCTCGAACATCTTGTCCTGTTCTCCGCCGGTATGCATGCGCACACGCTCGTTGAGGGAGCGTATCGCCCGGAACTCGCGCGCGTTGCGGGGCTTCCTGGTCGCGGCCTCGATGATCGCCGCGTCGGAGAGAAGCAGGGTCGGGGCGATGTCGTGGGCGCGGGCCAGTTCGTCGCGTTTGGTCCACAGCGCCTTGGCGATGGCGAGCGCACGCCGGTCGCGACCCAGCTTGGTGATGCGCGAGATGCGCATCCAGGGCACCGGGTGGCGGTCGGGCCTGGGGCCGGTGCCGGCGGCCAGCGCATGGGCGAATTCCTCCTCGGCCCATCCGTCCTTGCCGTGGTCCCTCAGGTCGCGTCGCATCAGCGCCTCGAGCTCGATGAGCAGCTCCACGTCGAGGGCGGCGTAATTGCGCCAGTCGCGCGGCAGCGGCCGGTAGGACCAGTCGGCGGCGGAATGCTCCTTGGCGAGCGTCACGCCAAGGTAATGCTCGATGACGGCCGCCAGGCCGAACCGATGCAGGCCGAGCAGCCTCGCGGCGATCTCGGTGTCGAACAGGGCGCGCGGCCTCATCCCAAGGTCGGCGAAGCCGGGCAGGTCCATCAGCGAGTCATGGATGATCCATGTCGCATCGCCGACGGCGCGGTTGAAGTCGTTCCAGTCGGCGCCGGCCGTCCCCAGCGCGATGGGGTCGAAAAGGAATATGCCCGCGCCCTCACGCTTGAACTGGACCAGCCAGTCCTCGTGTCCGTAGCGGTAGCCGGAGGCGCGCTCGGCGTCGGCGGCCAGGGAGCCGGAGGCGGCGGCCAGCGCATCGCAGGCATAGCGGAATCCGGCCAGGGTGTCGGTGACGCCGGGCACTCCCCCGCGCGGCTCGTCCTGCAGCCGCGGCTCGGGGCGTCTGTCGGAGAATTCAGGCAATGGCTGTTTCCTCCCCGAATCGCACGGTGGACTTCACGAAGGCGGCCCATGCGGCGACCAAGCCGCCGGCATCGGGCACGCCCGGCATGGCGGGATCGTCGAGCGGCGTGAAGGAGACGCGCATCTCGCAGCCGGCGTTCGTGCCGCCGGGCAGCGCGCCGAAGGCGGTGTTCTGGGTGACGGTGACGGTGCCGCCGAGCGAATCGGGTTCCACATCGACCAGATGGCCGCACAGATCCTCCCAATACATTCCCGGTGTCAGACCGTCGTTTTCACATGCCTGCAACGGCATGCGGGCGAAGGCGACGCAGCGCCAACGTCCGCCCCAATCATCGCGCGTTGCGTTCGAATGCAGGATCATGATCCAACCGGTCGCCACGCATGGCGCTTCGGACAAATCGGCGGAAAAGTCGTTGTCCCCGCCTCGCGGGCCGCATTCGAGCTCGATGCCGATGCCGTGATCGGCCAGCGTGGAGGGAACGGGGATCTCGCGGTACCGCACCTCGGCGACGTGCTCCATCGCACGCACCGATTCGACCGCAGCCCACACCTCATCGGGCACTCCGGCGGGGCGGGACGGCAGGTCTTCCGCCTGCGTCGGGCGCCCGCGGCGGGGAGCTCCCGCGGGGAATGCATAGATATCGGCCATATTCCAAGACTAAAGCCGGGACAACGGTTTGCGTGGTATCAACACAGCACGTCCCCGGCGGGTTTTCCGCCGCCACGGGGGGACAAAGCTGGTAGCGACGCGCGGCCGACGGGAATCCCGCGGATCAGTAGACGGTGAATCCGTGGGATTCGAACTGCCCCGCGACGCGCTCCCTGAGCTTGGCGGAGGGACCTTTGCAATCCTCGAGCGGATACGGGATGCGCAGCTCGTGCCACTTGGGGCGGCCGAGCTGGTGGAAGCCAAGCACGTCGATATGGTCGATCGCGTCCTTGAAGGTGTCGCAGATCCTCGCGACGTTCTCGACGTTCTCCTCGGAATCGGTCAGCCCCGGCACGAGCACGAAGCGCACCCAGATGCGCTTGCCGGCCTTGGCGAGGCGCTGGCCGAAGTCGATGGTCGGCTGCAGCGTGCCGCCGGTGACCTTGCGATAGGTCTCCTCATCTCCGGATTTGACATCGAGCAGGCATAGGTCGATGTCCTCGAGCATCTCGTCGGTGTAGCTCTTGTTGAGGAAGCCGGAGGTGTCGAGGCAGGTGTGCACGCCCATCTCCTTGGCCGCGTGGAACACACGGGAGACGAAGGCCGGCTGCATCATCGACTCGCCGCCGGAGAAGGTGATGCCGCCGCCGGTGGTCTTGAACAGGTCGGCGTATCGGTCGACCTTCTTGATCATCGCCTCGAGGGTGACGGGCTTGCCGTCGCGCATCTTCCAGGTGTCGGGGTTCTGGCAGTACTGGCAGCGCAGCGGGCATCCGGACATGAACACGGTCATGCGGGTGCCCGGGCCATCGACCGAGGTGTTGATGTCCCAGGAGTGAACGAAACCGATGTCGCCGGTTTTAAGCGCTTCGAGACGGTCCCGGCGATCGAGGCCGATCGGGGATTCGAAGCCGGAGAGGCCTCCCATCAGCGTCTGCTTGGCATATTCCTTGGATTGACGGAGCATATGCCGCGTCGTCGTGCGGAATTGGGTGTCGGACATCGTTGTCTCCTTGTGTCTGGCGTAGAAAGATATCGAAAGGGGTGGAGCCGCAGCCCCACCCCTTCTTGAGATTGTCACCGCGTCACGCGGGTATCATCGGACCGAATCAGTCGGTGACGGCGCCCGAGTGGAAGGTGCGGCTGATCACGTCGAGCTGCTGCTCCTTGGTGAGCTTGACGAAGTTCACCGCGTAGCCGGAGACGCGCACGGTCAGGTGCGGGTACTTCTCCGGGTGCTCGACGGCGTCCTCCATGGTCTCCTTGCGAAGCACGTTGATGTTCGCGTGGTAGAGGCCGTGGCCGTTGCCGGCGTCGAGGATGCCCACGAGGTTCTCGATGCGGCTCTGCTCGTCGCGGCCCAGGCCATCGGGGGTGATGGTGTTGGTCAGCGAGATGCCGTCGAGGGCGTCGTTGTAGTCGATCTTGCCGACCGAGAACATCGACGGGAGCATGCCGTGGGAGTCCATGCCGTTCTCCGGGTTGGCGCCCGGAGCATACGGGGTGCCCTTCTTGTGGCCCGACGGGAAGGAACCGGTGTTCTTGCCGTACTCCACGTTGGAGGTGATCGTCAGGATGGACTGGGTCGGGACGGCGCCGCGGTAGACCGGCAGACGCTTGACCTGGCCCATGACCGTGGAGACGACCCACTTGGCGATGTCGTCGGCGCGATCGTCGTCGTTGCCGTAGAGCGGGAACTCGCCCTCGGTGCGGTAGCCGACCACCAGATCGTCATCGGCGCCCTCGACGTACTCGGCCTCGTGGCCCGGCATGTCCTTGGCGTCCTTGTTGTAGATCGGGTAGACCTTGGCGTACTTGCAGGCGGACAGCGAGTCGGCGGCGATGGACAGACCGGACATGCCGCAACCGAGGGTGCGGTACACCTCCTTGTCGTGCAGGGCCATCTCGATGGACTCGTAGGCATACTTATCGTGCATGTAGTGGATGATGTTCAGCGCCTGCACGTAGGTCTCGGACAGCCATTCGAGAGCCTTCTCGTAGTTGGCCTTGACCTTCTCGTAGTCCAGGGTGCCGTCGGCCTCGGGGGTGATCGGATCGATCACGCCCTTGTCGATGACCTGCATGCCGGTCATCTCGTCGCGGCCGCCGTTGATGGCGTACAGGAACGCCTTGGCGGAGTTCACGCGGGCGGCGAAGAACTGCATCTGCTTGCCGACGCGCATCGGGGACACGCAGCACGCGATGGCCGCGTCGTCGCCCCAGTGCGAACGGATCTCCTTGTCGGACTCATACTGGATGGCCGAGGTGTCGATGGAGGTCTTGGCGCAGAAGGCCTTGTAGGCTTCCGGCAGCTTGGGATCCCAGAAGATCGTGATGTTCGGCTCGGGGCCGGGTCCGAGGTGGCCGAGGCCCAGGGTCGCGAGCAGACGGAAGGAGGTCTTGGTGACCATCGGGCGGCCGTCGTCGGCGAAGCCGGCGTCGGACCACGTCGCCCAGTACGGATCGCCGGAGAAGATCGAATCGTAGTCCTTGGTGCGCAGGAAGCGCACGATGCGCAGCTTCATGACGATCTGGTCGATGAGCTCCTGGGCGTGGGTCTCGTCGATCACGCCGTTCTTGAGGTCGCGCTCGATGTAGCAATCGAAGAACGCGGAGTTGCGGCCGAAGGACATGGCGGCGCCGTCCTGGCTCTTGACGGAGGCCAGGTAGCCCATGTAGGTCCACTGCACGGCCTCCTGCGCGGTCTGCGCCGGGCGGGAGAGGTCCAGGCCATACTCGTTGCCGAGGTTGATGAGCTTCTTCAGGGCCTTGATCTGCTCGTCATGCTCCTCGCGGAAGCGGATCCAGTGCTCGATCTCCGGCTCGGTGAAGTCGTTGCGGTAGGGCACGGAATCCTTGTCGCGCTGCTTGAACTTGATCAGGGCGTTGACGCCGTAGAGGGCCACGCGGCGGTAATCGCCGATGATGCGGCCACGGCCGTAGGCATCCGGCAGACCGGTGAGGATCTTGTTGTGGCGGGCGACCTTGATCTGCTTGGTGTAGCAGCCGAAGACGCCGTCGTTGTGGGTCTTGCGATACTTGGTGAAGATCTTCTTGATCTCCGGATCGGGCTCCTTGCCGGCCTCCTTGATGGCCTGCTCGACCATGCGCCAGCCGCCGTTCGGCATCATCGCGCGCTTGCACGGCTCATCGGTCTGCAGGCCGACGATCACGTTGTCGACCTCCGGGGACTCGATGTAGCCGGCCGGGAAGGCGTCGACATCGGCCGGGGTGTGGGTGTCCACGTCGTAGACGCGCTGCTTGCGCTCGACGGCCAGATAGTTGTCGTCGAGGTACTTCCACATGTGCTTGGTCTTCTCGGTGGCGTCGGCCAGGAAGGACTCGTCGCCGGTGTACGGCGTGTAGTTCTTCTGGATGAAGTCACGGACATCGATGTCGTTTTGCCAGTTGCCGCCCTCGAAGCCAGCCCACGCCTTGGCGTTGAGCTCCTCCTGGGTAGCGGTCGTTGACTCAACTGCGGTCATATCCACTCCTTGGTGTTGGATTGGCGGCGCTTCTTCACACCGCCGTTACGTTTCTTAAGTCTAGTCCCCCGCCGTCGGGCCGACGTACAAAACGGCAGTGAATTATGTCACATTTTGTGAACGCTCACACCATCGGTATCGACAGTTTCGACAAAACGTGTGATGTAGCTCACGATATGGCTCCGCCCCGGCGTCCATCGCGCATGGATGAGTGGTGCCGGGGCGGATGGCCGTGGATATATGCGGGCCGTCGTTCGGGGCGGACCGGTCACCGGCCGCCGTCGGACGACCCCCAAGCGGCCCATTCGCGGTCGTCGTCATCCCACTTCTTGTTGCGGGTCTGGACGATGCGCCATGCGTCGAGCGCGTCCTCGCGGGTGGCGTAGGGGCCCATGCGCTGGGATATCGGGGACTGGGGGCCCAGCTCCGGCTGCTCGGTCACCGTGTTGAAATACCACTGCCTGTCCATATGCTTCCCTCCTCGATCGGCTCACTCGCGGAAGGCGTTGGTAATCGGCAGACGGCGGTCGCGGCCGAAGGCCAGCGCCGTCACCTTGGGACCGAGCGGATATTGGCGGCGCTTCCATTCGGCTCGGTCGACCAGACGCATCACCGTGTCGACGGTCTTCTCATCGAAGCCGTCGGCCAGGAGGTCCGCGCGGCCGTGGGCGTGCTCGATGTAGGCGGCGAGCACCTGGTCGAGCAATTCGTATTCGGGCAGCGAATCGGAGTCCTTCTGCCCGGGGCGCAGCTCGGCCGAGGGCGCCTTCTCGATGGAGTTGACGGGAATCATCACGCCGTCCGGCAGCGGCGTGCCGGCGTTCCCCTCCTCGTTGCCGACGATATGCAGTCCGCCGATACCCATGCCGGCGGCGGCCGCCTTGTTGCGCCAGCGCGCGATCTGCCACACCCGCACCTTGAGCAGGTCCTTGATCGGCGCGTATCCTCCCACGGCGTCGCCGTAGATCGTGGAGTATCCGCACGCGAGCTCCGACTTGTTGCCGGTGGCCACGGCAAGCAATCCGCGTGAGTTCGAGGAGGCCATGACGATGACGCCCCTGATGCGGGCCTGCAGGTTCTCGGCGGCCACGCCGTCGAGCCCGAGCTGGCTTTGGTAGGCATGGAACAGCGGCTCGATGGGCTGCACCTCGTAGTGCGCGCCGATGTTGGCGGCCAGGTCGGCCGCGTCGTCCTTGGAGCCGTCGGAGGAATACATGCTCGGCATGGAGATGCCCCACACGTTCTCGCCGCCGCAGGCGTCGGCGGCCATCGCGGCGACCAATGCCGAATCGATGCCGCCGGACAGGCCGAGGGTGACGCCGGTGAACCGGTTCTTGGCCATATAGTCCTTGAGCCCCAGCACGCAGGCGGTGTAGACCTCCTCGTCCGGGTCGAGCGCCGGGGCGATTTCGCCGGGCGTCTGACGTTCCGCCTCGGTGTCGAGCGTCCAGAGCGCGAGGTCCTCCATGAACATCGGGCTACGGGCGAGCTCTGAGCCGTCCCTGTCGACGACGAAGCTGCCGCCGTCGAAGACCAGATCGTCCTGGCCGCCGACCTGATTGACGTAGATCAGCGGGGCGCCGACCTCGCTGGCGCGGCGTGCGGCCAGTTCGAGGCGCACATGCGTCTTGCCCTCCTCATAGGGCGAGCCGTTGATCGTGACCAACGCGTCGATGCCGCGGCCGGCCAGTTCGGCGACCGGACCGCCGTCCTGCCAGATGTCCTCGCAGATCGCCACGCCCAGGCGCGCGCCATCCACGTCGAGCACGACCGAGCGGTCGCCGGCGGAGAAGATGCGGAATTCGTCGAAGACGCCATAGTTGGGCAGGAAATGCTTGTCGTATCCGGCCCACACAACGCCGTCATGGAGCACGACCAAGCGGTTGTAGGGTTTGTCGGTGGCCTTGTCGGTGCCGACTGTGCCGACGACGACGAACAGATCGCCCAGCGATTCGGACTTCAGCTGCGCGGCGAGTTCGTTGGCCTTGTCCCATGCGGCGGCGCGGAAAGTGCGGCGCAGGGCGAGGTCCTCGATCGGATAACCGGTCAGCGTCATCTCGGGGAACACGACGACACGCGCGCCCGAGACGGCGGCTTTGCGGGAGAAGTCGAGCACCTTGGCGGCGTTGCCGCCGAGGTCGCCGACGCAGGTGTCGATCTGGGCCAATGCGAAGCGAATCTGGGTCATGCGCCCCAGCATACTCCGGGATATGCTGGTGCCATGAGCGACATCAAAGGCGTCTTCTTCGACATCGACGGCACGCTGACCAGTTTCGTGACGCATATCGTGCCCGAATCGACCGTGCGCGCCATCCAGGATCTGCGGGCCAAGGGCGTCAAGGTGTTCATCTGCACCGGCCGCGCGCCGTCGTATATGGGCGTGGTGCTCGACACCATGCCCGTGGCCTTCGACGGCATCGTGGCCCTCAACGGCCAGTATTGCTTCGATGACGACGGGCTCCTCGCCAGGAATCCGCTCGACCAGACCGACGTGGCCACGGTCACGCGTTGGCTCGACGAGCACCCGGATGTGGTCGCGAACTACGCCGAGGAGGACTACGCCTACTTCAACCAGATCACCGACACCATGCGCAAGGCATGGGCCGGACTCGGCAAAACCGCCCCGCAGCGATTCGTCGACGATCCGCATATGCGCACGCCGACACACGACACGTTCCAGATCAGCCCCTATATCGACGAGGCCACCGAGGCCGAGCTGCTGGCGCTATGCCCGAACACGACGGGCGTACGCTGGCATCCCGACTTCACCGATCTCATCCCGGCGGACGGCGGCAAGCCGAGCGGCATGAGGCGTTTCATGGAGCGATATGGGTGGCAGCGCGAGGAGACCATGGCTTTCGGCGACGGCGGCAACGACACCGAGATGCTGCGCTTCGCCGGCATCGGCGTGGCGATGGGCAACGCCACCGAGGAACCGAAGAAGGCCGCCGACTGGGTCACCGACGATGTGGACCATGACGGCGTGGCCAACGCGCTCAGGCATTTCGGCGTGCTGTGAGTTTGCTCACAGCAGACCCCGGGACAGCCCTGACTTACCCCCGAAACAAGGAGCGGGGGGCTTGGCGTCCATTAGAATCGGGGGCATGAGCAACAACACCATCATCAAGATCATCGCCACCTCCGTCGTCTCGCTGGCCGCGCTGTCCATGCTGGCGGGCTGCTCCTCCTCGACCAGCGCCGAGGACCGCATCCTCGCCAAACTGGACTCCATGCAGCAGGAGATCGACGACCTCAAGAACGGCCGGGACACCGGCTCCTCCACCGGTTCGAACGACGCCAAGGGCCCGGACTCCGGTTCACAGGCCACCGATGGCGGCAACGGTTCGAACGGCACGACCGGATCCAACGATTTCGAGAAAACCATCACCGATCTGGAGAAGCGCGCCACCTCCGCGGCCGACGCCGCCAAGAAGGCGGCAGTCCCCTCGAATCCCGCCGACCGCCCGCGCGCCTATATGGATGCGAAGGCGCCGCTCGAGAAGCTTGACAACGAGACCGACCTCGTCGACGACCAGCTCGAGGCCGCGATGCGCTCGAACCAGATCGACCGGCAGACCTATTTCCAGTACGAACAGCGTCTCGATGCGATCGACGACACGCTCGACCGGGCCGACGACCATCTCGAGCTGTCCATGGGCGTCGACGACTGAGCCGACGCGCGATCTGTCGGAACACACCCCATAAAGCCTCATAAGAACATGACGGCGGCCGTCCCCCACCGGGGACGGCCGCCGTCATGTCTGCGCTCCGCCGGACTAGGCCGTGTCAATCCTCGTCGGACTGCTCGTCCCAGTCGCCGCCGGGGATGCGCCCCAAGCCATCTGGCTCGGGAATCGAGGACAGCAGACGCTTGGTGTAGTCCTCCTGCGGATGGTTCCACAGATCCTCCGTGGCACCCTGCTCGACGATCCGTCCGGCGTTCATCACCAGCACACGGTCCGCGATCAGCCGCACAACCGCCAGGTCGTGGCTGATGAACAGCAGCGAAGCCTTGGTGCGCAGGCACACATCGCGCATCAGCATGGCGACCTTGGCCTGCAGCGAGGCATCCAGCGAGGCGATCGGCTCGTCGCCGATGAGCAGATCGGCGCCGGCGGCCACGGCGCGCGCGATGGCGATGCGCTGGCGCTGCCCGCCGCTGAACTGATAGGGATAGGCGCCCTTGGCCTCGCGGGGGATCTCCACCATATCCAACAGCTCGTCCACGCCCGGCGCCTGACCGGGATTGACCCTGCGCCCGTCCTCGATCTGGCTGGCGATCGAACGCCGCGGATTGAGCGAGGCATAGGGGTTCTGGAAAACCATCTGGATGCGCATGAGCCTGGGATCGCGGCGGCGCATCGTCAGGGGTGTGACGGGCGTGCCGTCGAAGACGATCGAACCGGCGCTGGGCTTCTCCAACCCGCAGATCGCGCGCGCCGTGGTGGACTTGCCGCACCCGGACTCCCCCACCAATCCGACGATCTCGCCGGGACGCACCTCGAAGGAGACGCCGCGCACGGCCTTGAGCGGATCGCGCCCGGGGCGGTTGTAGGTGACGGACAGATCCTTGACTTCCAGCGTCGCGCTCATCGCTCCTCCTCCTGCCGCCGGTGCTCCATGATCGACTTGGGCAGCGAATCGATGAGCTGCCTGGTGTAGGGGTGCTTCGGGGAACGGATCACCTCGTATCGGCTGCCGCGTTCGACGATCTCGCCCTCGCGCATGACCACGATGTCGTCGGCCAGCGCCGACATGACGCCCAGATCGTGCGAGACCAGCACGATGGCCGTGCCGAGCGTGTCGCACAGGTGACGCAGCAGCCTCAGGATGCCGGCCTGCACGGTCACGTCGAGCGCGGTGGTCGGCTCGTCCGCGATGATGAGCTCGGGCCTGCACGCCACGGCGATGGCGATGGCGATGCGTTGCAGCTGCCCGCCGCTGAACTGATGGGGATACTTACCCAGAGCCTCCTCGGGCTCGGGCACCTTCACCAACGACAGCAATTCGAGCGCGCGTTCGCGGGCCTGGGCCTTCGTGAGCCCCAGATGGAAGCGCATATGGTCGGTCAGCTGCCTGCCGACGGTGAGCATCGGATGCATGCTGGCGGTCGGATCCTGGAAAACCATGGCGATATGACGGCCGCGATAGGCGTTGCGCTGCCGCTCGCCCAGAGACAGCAGATCGACGCCCTCGAATTCGATGCGCCCGGAGACCTTCGCATCCTCGGGCTGTAACCCAAGGATGGCCAGGCCCGTCATCGTCTTGCCGGAGCCGGACTCGCCGGCCAGGCCGGTCACCTTGCCCGCGGGAATCTCAAGGTCCACATCCCTGAGGATGTGACGGCCGTCGATCTCGAGGTTCAGTTTCGAGACGGACACGCCGGTGAACGCGGCATCGTGCGCGCCGCGTGCGTTTGCGTCGGTTCCCTTGCTCATGCCACACGCCTCCTCATATGCGGATCAGTGGCGTCGCGCAGCGCGTCGCCCAGGAAGTTGAAGCCGATCACCACGGTGAAGATGGCCAGGCCGGGGAACACCGCGATCCACCAGTCGGAGAAGTTCTGCATGCCCGCGGAGACCATGGAGCCCCATTCGGCGGCCGGCGGCACGGCGCCCAGGCCGAGGAACGACAAACCGGAGAGCAGCAGGATGGCATTGCCGAAGTCAAGCGTGGCGAGCACCAGCACCTGCGAGGCGACGTTCGGCAGCACGTCCACGCGCAGGGAGTGCCACACGCTGAATCCAAGCAGACGGTCGGCGACCACGTATTCGCTGCCGCGCACGCCGAGCACCTCGGAACGCATGATGCGGGCGTATTGCGGCCAATTGACGACGAGCATCGCCAGCACCGCGTTGCCGATGCCGGGGCCGAGGGCCGCCGTGATGACCATGGCCAGGATGATCGGGGGGAAGGCGAGCACCAGATCGCACAGACGCATGATGACCTCGCCGGCCACGCGTCCGAAATATCCGGCGACCATGCCCAGGAAACCGCCCACCAGCAACGAAAGCACGACCAGCAGCGCGGCCACCGGAATGGACAGACGAGCGCCGTTGACCACGCGGGAGAACACGTCGCGGCCGAGCTCGTCGGTGCCGAACCAGTGGGCTCCCGAGGGAGCCATGAGCCGGTCGCCGGTCTGGGCGAGCGGATCCTGCAGGGGCAGCATGGGGCCGAAAAGGGCCACCAGCAGCCAGAACACGATGATGACGACGCCGACGACGGCCAGCGGCTGGCGCCATGCGGAGGGGATGGACAGCCGACGCTTCGCCGGACGTTCGATGGATGCGGTCGCAGCGCTCATTGCACCCTCACTCTCGGATCGATGAGACCGTACAGCAGGTCCACGATGAAATTGACGACGATATAGACGACGCTGACCACCAGGCCGACGCCCATGATCGCCTGCAGGTCGAGCGTGGTGGCCGACTGGTAGGCGAACTGGCCGATGCCATGCCAGGAGAACACCGACTCCACGAGCACCGAGCCGGACAGCAGCGAGCCGAAGACCAGACCCACCATGGTCAGGATCGGCAGCAGGGAAGCGCGCATGATGTAGCCCCAGGTGACCACGCCGGAGGGCAGGCCCTTGGCGCGGGCCGAGGTCACATAGTCCTGGTTGAGCACATCGAGGATGGCCGAGCGGGAGAAGCGGATGAGCAGGCCCACGGTGTAGAGGGTGAGCACGATGGTGGGCAGGGCGAGATGGGCCAGGGCATTGCCGAGCGTCGCCCACTGGCCTGCCAGCAATGCGTCGACGGTGTACATGCCCGTGACGTGCGGGGGCGGCGTGAGCGTCGCGTCGAGCCGCCCCGAGCCCGGCAGCAGGTTCAGTTTGTAGAACAGCAGGAAGAACAGCAGCATCGACAGCCAGAAGGTGGGGATCGAAATGCCCACGAGGCTGATCACGCGGATGAGCTGGTCGGAGAACCGACGATGGTGCAGAGCGGCCCACAGGCCCAGGCCGATGCCGATGACGATCGACAGCACAAGCACGCCCAGGGCCAGTTCCATAGTCGCGGGGAAGGCCGTGGACAGGTCCTTGGCGACGGGGGTGTGCGTCTGCGCGCTGGTGCCGAGGTCGCCGTGCAGCAGACGGGCGAGATAGAGCCCGTATTGCACGGGCAACGGCTTGTCGAGCCCCATTTCGGCGCGAGTCTTCGCGACGATGGCCGGATCGGCGGCCGCCTGTTCGCCCAGAACCGCCGTGACCGGGTCGGCGGGCACCAGATTGGTCAGGATGAAGGTGATCAGGGTCGCGCCCCACACCAGGAACACGCTGATGACCAGCCTGATCGCGATGTAACGCGCCAATGGATGTCTGCGGCGCGCACGCACCGCTTTGCCGGCGTCTGTCACGACGGTTCTCCTTTATGCATATTGCCAGGTCCCCACACGCGCGATGTGCGCATGGGGACGGACGTCACTTCAGCAGGGCGAGGTCGATGTACCACATCGGATTCGCCTTGACGTTCTGCAGCGAATTCGCGTAGACGATGGAGTTGCTCGGCGTGACCAGCGGCACGAACGGGCCGTTCTCGTTCATGGCCTTCTGGGCCTCCTGCCACGCCTTGGCGCGGGTGGCGGGGTCCGTCGCCGCGGAGGCGGCGTCGAAGGCGGGCTTGACCTGGGCGGCGCCGGTGGCGTTCGCCGTGGTGTCCCAGCCGGCGCGCAGGCCCACGGACCCATCGGGGCCGAAGGCGGCGTAGTCGGCGGGATCCGGGTAGTCGGCCTGCCAGAAGATCAGGCCGGCCTGGGCCTTGCCGGAGCGATAGGAATCGAGGAACGTGGTCGAGGGCGAGGGCTTGAGCTCGAGGTTGATGCCCACCTTCTTGACCTGCTGCTGGATCAGCTGCGCCAAAGTCTGCAGATTGACGCCGGCGATGTTGTATTCGGAGCTGAACTCGAAGGCGATGGGCTCGCCCTTGTAGCCGCTTTCGGAGAGCAGCTTCTTGGCCTTGGCCGGATCGTAGGTGTTGGACTCGTCGGATTCGAGCGA
Organism: Bifidobacterium sp. LH_730; assembly: GCF_056355835.1. Classification (NCBI taxonomy): domain Bacteria; kingdom Bacillati; phylum Actinomycetota; class Actinomycetes; order Bifidobacteriales; family Bifidobacteriaceae; genus Bifidobacterium; species Bifidobacterium sp. LH_730. Next base: position 42,543 of record NZ_JBKETB010000004.1, on the reverse strand, counting down.
CCCTTCGACAGAGCCCGGGATGATGCCCGGGGCCTGCACCGCGCCCTCGCCGGCCAGGTCGACGATCGCGTCATAGTCGATGGCATGGCGGAACGCCTGCACGAACTTGGGGTCCGAGGCCTGCTTGCCATACTGTTCCTGGGAGTTGAGCCAGAGGAAGAAGGTGTAGAGCGACTCGGCCTTGGCCACCTTGGTGTTGCCGCCGTCGAGGCCCTTGAGATCGTCCTGGTTGACGTCGAAGGCGAGCTGGGCGGAGCCGGCCTGCATGTTCACCTTCTGGGTCGAGCCCTTCACGTTCTGAAGGACCACGTTCGTGTAGGTCGGCTTGTATTTGCCGGAGTACTTGTCGTTGGCCTCGATCTTGACCTCGCTCTTGGGATCGACCGAGGTCACCTTGTAGGGGCCGGAGCCGATGGAGTTCGAGTTCAGCCATTCGTCGGCCTTGTCGTTGGCATCGGTGGTGCCGCCGTGGGCCTCGACGACCTTCTTCTCCAGCACCGCCAGCGACGGGTTCGGCAGGATGTAGGGCAGCGCCGGGTTCGCCACGGAGCTGGTCAGCGTCACGGTCTTGTCGTCGGTCTGCTTGACCTTGACGGGCTTGCCGGCGGGGTCGTTGAGCAGGAACGCGGGGTTGCCCTGCACGCCGATGACGCGCTGCAGGCTGAAGGCCACGTCCTCGGCGGTCACCTTGGCGCCGTCGGAGAAGGTGTGCGAGCCGTCCACGGTAAGGGTGACGACCTTGGCGTCATCGGAGATCGTGTATTGCGCGACCGCGGGGACGACCTCCTTGAGGTTCGTGCCGTCGTCGCCGTAGTCGAGCACGGTCTCGTAGGTCTGGCGGTTGACGAACTTGCCGGTGAACTCGAAGTCGCGGGCCGGGTCGAGCGTCTTCAGATCGAAGACGTTGTTCACGACGAGCGACTTGCCGCCATTGGCGGTAGTTCCGGAGCCGGCGTTCCCCCCGCCGCAGGCCGCCAATCCCACGAGCATCGCGGCGGCACTGGTCAGTGCCGCGAGCTTTGCCATCGTTCCCTTATGCATATGAATTTCCTTCTCTATTGATGACAGGCCATATTCGCAGCCCACAATCAACGCATCAGTATCGCGCATCTCGTGTTACGAGACATCGCCGTCTCACAACGTGAACGTTCCGGGCTTCCCAAGGCTATTGACGCGGCTTATGGCCGGCAATCAAGCCAAGGCGTTCCTTGGAAATCACGTCCTCGTACTCCATAGTTCTCCACGGTGCCAGATGCTCGCCATGGAGGACTGAAACTGCTGGATGTTCAAAGTGTCTAGGTTTTCTGAAGCGATGGGCCAGAGCGAGGCACCTCGCTCTGGCCCATCATTGCTTCAGTCTGGTTGCGTCAGAATGCGACCAGTCCTTTGGAGGTCACCCGTCCGAGGAACGCGGCCGCGTCCTGGCGCAGGATGGTCTGTCCGCCGCGGAAAGTGCCATCGGGGAATCCTGTGCTCACGCCGGCCTGTTTGGCCCATGCGATCGCCTGGGCGTGCGGGGTCTGCGCTGTCACGTCAGTGAACGAAGAGGCATTGTCTGCCGCGGGACCACCTGCGAGGCGGTGCAGCATTGCGATCAGGTCCTGTCGTAGGATATCCTTGCCGCCCGCATAGGTGCGCGTCCCATCATCGGCGGTGAAGCCGGTGACGACGCCGTTCTTCGCGGCCCAGAGAATCTCCCTGTAATGCGGCGTCGACTCGTCCACATCAGCGAACACAAAGTCGGCTTTCGCGGGCTCGTAGTCGGGTTGTCCGGCCATCCGGTAGAGGAAGGCGGCCAGATCCTGACGGTTCAGGCTTGCCATGCCGCGGAAGGTGCCGTCGGGGAATCCCCGGGTGATGTCCTTGGCCAGAAGGCTGCGGATCTCCTCGTGGTGCGGGGTCGTGTCGTCCATATCCTTGAACATGACCAGCACATTAATGTCCACTTTCTTGGAATCGTCCTTCTTCGATGCGAGCGTCGCGGTCTGCGCGCCGGGTTTCGAGGAGTCGATTCCGGAGACGGTCACGCCTTCGGCGTCGACAATCATGCCGTCACCGAAATCAACCTCGAGACCGGAGAGATCGAGCTGGCCTCCGAAGGGCACGTCCGTGTTCGACGGAGGAGACACGACTTGGGGCTTCGACGGCGTGACGGTCGATCCTCCGCCACTACTACCTCCACCGCCACCTCCTCCGCTGTTTCTGGTCCACTTGGCGTACAACGTCAGATCGGCCGTCACCGGAACAGTGAAATCATAGGCCTGAGACAGCTCCTTGTCCGAATACCAGCCGGCGAACGAATACCCGGCCTTACTGGGATTGTCCGGCTTGGCTGCCCGCTCGCCAAGAATCACGCTCTGCGAGGGAACTTCCGAACCCCCGTTCGAATCGAAGCTGACCGTGGCGTTCACACGCGTAACAACGAGATCCGCCCCATTGACACCGAGGCCGTATCCCAGTGTGCCTTCGGGAACGACGAGCTTGAACGAGGACAGGCCTGCCTGTGCAGCATCCGCGGAATTGAAGGAGATAAGTGTTGTGCCTTCCTTCGGGGCCGTCACAGTGCCATCGGTCCCGGTGACCGCGATACCGATCGGAGTGGTTGATTGGACCTTATCGGAAATCTTAACCTGAGGCAGCGCGCCATCCGCGCCGGTTTTCAGTTGGATGGCGTTGGCGGCATTGCCGTCGGATGAGATTGTGCTCCACTCGTGGTTTTCCGCGATGATGGCCGTTCCTCCGACGGCCAGAGACAGACCGGTGTAGTCAAGAGCGCCCTCGCCGGCCCCGGACGGCACAACGGCCGTGGCCCCTTCGATGCTCAGTGTGCGCGAAACCGCGGACGAGACGTTGTCGGACGAGGAGTCCGTCAAGCCTGGCGCAACGCCTCCAGCATTGACGACCATGGTAAGGCTGTTGGTGGTGGACTTCTCGCCGGGCATGGGATCTCCCATTCCCGCGTCGGCGAAGGCGCCTCCGGAGTGCAGGGGCGTCTTGGACAGATCGATGGATGTGACGATGGTGACGGCATCGGCACGCGCATTGACCACGTGATCATATCGGTCAAGCCAAGGATAGCCGCTCAGTCCCACCATCAGATTGCCCGGAGTGATGGTTCCCACCTTTCCGCCGGTGATGTTCGCCGTGAAGTCGGTGACGGTCCAGGTCGGTGCTTGCTGAGTGTCCTCGGGACTCACGGCGCCGATGGTGCTGCCTGCGACGAGATCGCCCACCTCTCCCCCGGAGACGTTCACGGTCACCTTGCCCTGGCTCAACGACACCTGTTTCGCAACGAAGATGCCGAGGCCATAGGTTCCGCCATACAAGCTGTCGACTTTGCCTCCTTCGACCGACACATTGGCCCCGGGATATTTGACGATGCCGGACCGTTCGAAGGTATCGGCCATGCCTCCGGTATACAAATCTTGGATGTGGGCGCCGTCGCGAACAATGACGTTATACGCTTCGGAACCACTTTGATCGAACACGCCGTCTTCCGCCGCACTGTTGCCTATGAAACCAGCCAGGACAATGGCGTAGTCGCCGCTCTCGAAAGTCAGGTCACTGCCGGGGTTGATTGTCAATTTACCTTTCACGGAGTCGCGGTAGTTGCCGCCGCCCACAATCTTGTAGCCGGTACCCTTCCCGTTATCTTTCCACTGGTAGGTGACGCCCTGCCCGAAGGTCAGCGCGTAGCCGTTGGCGACGAGACAGCTCCCTGAGACATAGCTGGCATCGATGTACAGGTCATGGAACAGCGTGGCAGCCTGCAAATTGATAGACGACGCGCGAAATATCAGCTTGACATCATTCTGGGCACTGATGCTCATCGGATATCCCGGCAAAATGATATCCGAATAATGTTTTTCGAAATAACCCTTATCGGGCGATGCCTTCCCATTGGGCGAAAAATACGTGTCTCCCACCAGCACGATGGAACCCATGTCAGCGTTCTTGGATTTGCGCTGTTTCTCAGCCAGTTCATAGGCCTTATCGAAACCCTGAACAGGGGTTTCGACGTTCAGACCATCGTTGGTGTCTTTGCCATTCGTGCCGTCCACATAGATGGGAGTCGTGGCCACACTGGCCGATTGCGAAGGAGATGCCCCGCTGGGCGTCTCCTCCGCCCGAGCGGTGGGAGCCGCCATCGGCGATGCGCACAGGCCTAATGACGATAGCAGGAACGCCATCGCCGCGATGAGTCCTACCCACTTACGACGAATGTCACCCCCCCCCCATTGCTTTCAGGGATGGGGACCTCTGTGATGTGTTCATGATGGAGCCTTTCCGCCGAACGCCTCTGTCCGGCTATTTCTGCATGAAACAAGTGCGTCCTTTGGACACTTTCATGCACACCACTGAATAATGGCGTTCATTGTTAATGATAGGCTTCGGCAATCCTTATTGTTCCAATGACATGCGGCGCGATGACGCATGGGCACGAGTGGTATTTCACTGGCATCAATGGCGTGTGTTTGGAACATCAAGCAGAGCTCATCATGTTGTCGATATGAGCGTGCCCCGGATGAGATGTTCGTTCCAGAACAGAAGCGGTTGCCCCGCCCGGTTTTTCCGGACGGGGCAACCGCTTCTGTTCTGGAGCGAACGATGTCAGAACTTGATCAGGTTCTTGTCGATCATGCGTCCGAGGAACGCGGCGGTGTCCTGGCGGACAATGGTGTCGCCACCTTGGAACGTGCCGTTGGGGAAGCCGGTCGTCACACCGGCCTGTTTTGCCCAGGCAATCGCCTCGTGGTGAGGCGTCGCGTCGGTCACATCCGAGAAGGACTGGCCGGCGTCCACCTTGAGGCTGCCAGCAAGCCGATAGAGCATCGCAATCATGTCCTGGCGCAGGATGTCCCTGCCACCGGCGTAGGTGCGCGTCCCGTCGGGCTGGTCATAGCCCTTGACGACACCGTTCTTCGCGGCCCACAGAATCTCACGGTAATGCGGCGTCGAGGTGGTGACGTCGGTGAACACGAAGTCCTCCTTCGAAGGCGTGTAGTCCGGCTGCCCGGCCATGCGGTACAGGAACGCCGCCAGATCCTGACGGTTCAGGCTGCGCATGCCGCCGAACGTGCCGTCGGGGAAACCTCGCGTGATGTCCTTCTTGAGGATCAGGTTGATTTCCTCGTGGTGCGGGGTGGAGGAGTCCACGTCCTTGAACCCGACCAGCACCTCGATCGTGACCTTCTTCGTCGGATCCTTCTTAGAGGCGAGGACGACCTTCTGCACGCCGGGCTTGCTGGAATCGTAGCCGGACACGGTCATGCCCGTGGCATCGACCACGCCCTGGCCGTCTCCGAAGTCGACCTTGATACCGTTGAGATCGAGCCCCTGGCCGTAGCTGAGCTCGGTGTTGGCGGGAGGCGTGACCACGGTCGGCTCGGAGGGGGTCGGCTCGGGATCAGGGGTCTCGGTGCCGCCAGTGGAACCGGAGTCGCGGTTCAGTTCGATCGACCCGATGGTCGTGCCACTCACGTCCGCGAACTGGGCGGCGGTCACGTTGATGTACTTGACTTGTTCGTCCGCGAAGGCGGCGTCGATGAAAGCGTTGAAATCGCTGCTGTCATTGAGGCGCATGGCCTTCGACGTTCCGTCCGCTCCGACCATGAGGCGGGATGAGAGCCTGGGCTGCCAGGTGTACGTATGGGCAATGCCATTGTTCGCCTGGTGGCCCGGCATGGGCAGGCAGTGCGCCGTGTAATCCGGTTGGGAGGTCGCCCACGACGCCGCGCACGCGTTCAGCCGCACGGCCAGTTTGTTACTTCCGCCCCAGCCCGTGGTCGTGAAGGTCAGGTCCTTGAGCTCCTGCTTGGTGGCCTTGGTCTTGGATGGGACCAGTTTGCCGGCATTCTTCGAGGTGGTCTTCACGGCGTACAAGGTTCCGTTTTCTGGGTAGTCCATCGTCGTGCCGGCCGTCACGCCGTCCCTGGACGGGCTGAGCACATATTGGCGGTCGGATTCGGTGTACAGGAAGTAGTACCAGGCGCCGGTGCCATCTTGCTTGGTGTTCCACCCGTAGACGTCGTATGCGTCCAGCGAGGCCAGGTTGACGTCGTACGCGGCGGGCGCGCCGAACTTGGAGTCCGGCTGCCAGGCGCCGTCGGCGCTCTTCGACCCATCGACGGTGAACGACTTGTCCCCGTTCCGGAATGTGATGGAAGCCTCCGCCGAATCAGGCGCGTCATTGGACACATTGACCGTGTAGGTCACGCGGAACATGGGCCACGCGTTTGGCTCGTACGCTCCATGGCCGCCGGCGCCCCGGTAGTAATCGAGTGTGAACGTGTAGGTGCCTTCATTGCTCGGTGCGATATATCGAGGATCATTGAGGGTAATGCCTCCGGAGGAGGAGGGCTCCTTCTTCGATACGTTCTTCAGCTCTCCCGCGGACGGCTCGGCTCCGTTAAGCATGGGTTCCCAGTAGTAATAGCCGTTCGCGTCATCCAATGGCGGCATGGGCAACTTGGTCTCGCTGCCCGGCTTGACCGTCAGCGTCTTGGACTGGGTCTCGGGCGGGTTGAGCACATCGACCTCATAATCCAGCGTCAGCACATCGCCCTTGTCGTAGTCCTTCTTCGTGCCGAAGTCGTTGATCCCCAAGGAGCAGGATGCCGACAGGGTGACCTCCAAGGCGAACGTGTCGTCGACGTCCTTATCATAGGGCGCATCCGTGTCCGCGGTGTAGGTCGCGAAGATAAATCTCTCATCGCCGCTCTTGGCTTGGATGGAGCCATGTTTGGGCTGGGTCTTGACCGTGTACGGCGCAGCCAGGCAATCCGGCTGATTCGTGCTGTCCTGGATGTCCCGGGTCTGGCCTCCGCCCAACGAAAATTGCGTGGAAATTCCGCCTTCCGTGATCTCCGCGTTGGCGGGCGTGGCGATGGATACGCATCCCAATGCGGTCGCGGCGGCCAGCGCCAAACCTGTGATGGCAGTTGACGTTCGCTTGCCTGTCATTATTTCTCCTTCTTTCCATCCCCGCCTTGCCGCGACTGTTGTCGGCCGTGACTTGACGCGGTTAGACCGGATTCTAACGGGGGGGGGGACGGATAGTCGGAGGCTTTCGAGAGATTTCGCGTCTCGCAAGGATGACGGAAATCGTCAGTAAGGAACGCATCGTCTCCCGGTCCTAACGGTCAGGTCCGAGAGACGATGCGCGTTGGTTGTCTCTAGAGATCAGTTCACTTCCTGACGCGCTTGATTTCAGTTCTGTTGCCAGCCTTGTCAGCAACCGTGTAGGTCAGCGATTCGCCTGCGATTGTGTAGAAGGCATCTAGACGTCTCGACTGTCTGTCTACCCATGGACCGTATGTATCCGTTTCTCGTTGGCTTTGCAACGGATACGCTGATTGTCCCGTAAGTGGATGATATGTAGCAATGATGGCAGCAGGAATTCCTTTCCTGCCTAGGCATGCGAAACTTGGAGCCATGACTCAAATCATCATGCGTATCTCGCATGATAACTGCCAATGGTCCATTTTAGCTTATTTCCGACGTTTTCTATTGTGGAAGAATCTGCCGATTGCACTCGTTTTACACGAGGCACCTACAGACGCCGAGAACAATCAAGATCAGCTCCGTGCTCAAAAACAAACGCCCAGCGCTTCTCTGCCGATATCTGCCAACAGCATAACGTCGCGCATCGCATTTACGCTTAGCGACATAAGCCCCGTGCTGACCGCTGGTTTCCAAGTCACCGGGGCATTGCATTACCCGCTGCGGCAAGGAGGCCTTGAATGATCAGCGCACTAAGGCAAGGCCTCACGCCCGACAAAACAAGGATCCAGAGCTGGCTTCGATTCCCCGCTTTCAAACTTATCTCGATGCCGCCGGAAATAATACGGCTCGTGCCCTTCGGCTGTACGAATGGAACATCGACCTCGGTCAGACGCTGATGAAGGATATCGCATTCTTCGAAGTAGCCCTGCGAAACGCCTACGACCGCGAAATCAATTCACGTTGGAACGGGGCCGATAACTGGCTATTCGACGGCGAATCTCCGGTTAATATCCCCATACATCGCCGCAGCAGCTCCGGAAAACCATTCGACGCCAACGCATTGAACAGGACAAGCATCCGCAACGCAACACCCTCACATCAGGAAGCACCGCAGCCTGGAAAGATCATTGCGAACCTCTCTTTCGGGTTCTGGACGCATCTGACCAACAAAGCACACGAGCGCGCCGTATGGATTCCCTATCTTCATCATGCCTGGCCTCGGGGAACGAACCGGGCGAATCTGAATGCGGAAATCCGGCTCATCAATGAATGCAGAAACCGCATAGCCCACCATGAGCCACTTTTCCATGACACCGATAAAGCACTGACGCCACCCGCAATCGATCAATCAGTCATCAAACTGTTCCGTCAACTCGTACCTCAGGCGGATGTCTTCGATCCGGCCGCACCGACACCCGTTGAGACATTCCTACAAGCCAATCCACGTCCGTAACGCCAAAGCAACCTGGACGGAACGGTGACAGAACATACCATCTGCACAGCACCGGCGAAGACGTCCACGGGCAGCCACAAAACCGGTCGCAAGGGCATGCGAAACTTGGGATATGACTCAAATCATCATGCGCACCTCCGAGGGCGATATCCGCATCAATCTGTTCGACGACAAGGCTCCCGAGACTGTGAAGAACTTCCTCGGCCTGGCCACCGGCGAGAAGGAGTGGACCGATCCGATGACCGGCGCCGCCTCCCACGCCAAGTTCTACAACGGCCTGACCTTCCACCGCATCATCAAGGACTTCATGATTCAGGGCGGCTGCCCGCTGGGCAACGGCACCGGCGGCCCCGGCTATGAGTTCGACGATGAGATCGATCCGTCGCTGAAGTTCGACCATCCGTACATCCTGGCGATGGCGAACGCCGGCCTGCGCCGCGGCATGGATGGCAAGGTCCACGGCACCAACGGCTCGCAGTTCTTCATCACCACCGTGCCGACCCCGTGGCTCGACGGCCATCACACGATCTTCGGCGAGGTCGCCGACGACGAGTCCAAGGCTGTCGTCGACAAGCTCGAGGCCGTGCCCACCGATCCGATGGACCGCCCGGTCGAGCCGGCCGTCATCGTGTCGGTCGACGTGGCGGAGTAACCGTCATTCCCACCGTCTTTTTTGCGGGGACCTGTGCATACGTGCAGGTCCCCGTCATGTTTTTCGGAACGACACGCCGCTGTTCTGAAATTTGTGCCACTACGGATCGCTCAGTGGCATATTCTTCCGAACGACACACGTATCTTCTGAAAGAAGTGCCACTGAGAGACGTTCAGTGGCACAAATTTCAGAACAACGGCGTGTCGTTCGGAAAATGTGACGGCATGACGGAGCGATGTCGAAGCCAACGCGACGGACGAGCCAACGGACGGGACTAATGGACTAATCCAGTCGAAACGGCGGGATCCTGCCTCCGACGGCATCCTCACTGCATCTTGCGCAGGCGCGGCTCGGCGGAGTCCTTGGCGCCGGTGATGCGGTAGACGTCGAAGACACCGTCAATGCGACGCACGGCCGCCAACAGTGTGTTCAGATGCTGCGGGTCGGCCATTTCGAAGCTGAACTGGCTGGTGGCCACGCGGTCGGAACCGGTGGAGATCGAGCCGGAGATGATGTTCACCCCGTGATCGGACAGCACGCGCGTCACGTCGGAGAGCAGGTTGCGACGGTCCAGCGCCTCGACCTGGATCTTGACCATGAAGGTGCCCTTGGTGCTCGTCCACTGCACGTCGACGACCCGCTCGGGCTGACGGTCCTTGAGGTTGATCATGTTCTGGCAGTCGACGCGGTGCACGGAGACGCCCTCGTTGCGCGTGATGAAGCCGATGATCTCGTCGCCCGGCACCGGCGTGCAGCAACGGGCCAGCTTGACCCACACGTCGCCGACGCCCTTGACCGAGATGCCCAGGGCGCTTGTCGTCTTCTTCACCCGTTCGACGGGTTTCAACGGCAGGGCCTCCTGCTCGACCTCCTCGTCGACCTCGTCGGAGCCCGCGTCCTTGACCAGATGCGAGATGACGTTCTGCGTGGAGACCTGCCCGTCGCCGATGGCGGCGAACAGCGCGTCGGCATTCGCGAAATTAAGCTCGTCCGCCACACCGACCAGCGCCTCGGGGGTCATCAGCGTGTTGATCGGCAGGCTACGCTTGCGCATCGCGCGAGTCAGCTCGTCGCGGCCTTCCTCGATGGCCTCGGTGCGCCGTTCCTTGGAGAACCAGGAGCGGATCTTGTTGCGCGCCTTCGGGCTTTTGACGAAGCTCAGCCAGTCTCGCGAGGGACCGGCGGTGTCGGACTTCGAGGTGAGCACCTCGACGGTGTCGCCATTGTCGAGCTTGGTGTCCAGCGGCACGAGGCGGCCGTTGACGCGCGCGCCCATCGTGCGGTGGCCGACCTCGGTGTGCACGGCATAGGCGAAGTCGACGGGCGTGGCCTCCGCAGGCAGCGAGACGATCTTGCCCTTCGGCGTGAACACATAGACCTCGGAGGCGCCAAGGTCCTCCTTGAGGGAACCGAGGAATTCATCGGAATCCGGCGTCTCGGACGTCCAGTCCGCCAGCTGCTGGATCCACTTGAGGTTATCGGCCTCGGAAAGCTCCTGCCGTTCGGAGTCCCCCTCGCGGCGGCGATCCGACTTGTCGGGCGAGCTCAGGGCGCGCCCCGCCTGGCCGTTCTCCTTGTATTTCCAATGGGCGGCGATGCCGAATTCGGCGCGACGGTGCATGTCCCAGGTGCGGATCTGGATTTCGACGGGCTTGCCGCCGGGGCCCACGACCGTCGTGTGCAACGACTGGTACATATTGAGCTTGGGCATGGCGATGTAGTCCTTGAATCGGCCCGGCACCGGGCTCCATCGCGCGTGCACGGCGCCCAGCGCCGCATAGCAGTCCTGGATCGTGTCGACGATGATGCGCACGCCCACGAGATCGTAGATATTCGCGAAATCATGCCCGCGCACGATCATCTTCTGATAGATCGAGAAGTAATCCTTCGGCCGTCCCGTCACATAGGCCTTGATGTGCTGGGAATCGAGATCATCGTTGATCTCGGCGAGGATCTGCGCCAGATAGACGTCGCGCTGGCCGGCGCGGCGCGCCACAAGCACGACGATCTCGTTGTAGATCTTCGGATAGAGGACCTTGAAGCTCAGCTCCTCCAGCTCGGTTTTGATCGCGTTCATGCCGAGGCGGTTGGCCAGAGGCGCGTAGACGTCGAGCGTTTCGCGCGCCTTCTTGGCCGCCGAGGAGGGCTTGACATAGCGCCAGGTGCGCGCGTTGTGCACGCGGTCGGCGAGTTTGACGACCAGCACGCGCACATCGCGGCTCATCGCCACGACCATCTTGCGGATCGTCTCGGCCTGCGCCGAGTCGCCCACATCCATCTTGGTGAGCTTGGTGACGCCGTCGACCAGTCCGGTCACGGTGTCGCCGAATTCGGCGCGGCAGTCGTCGACCGTGTAGTCGGTGTCCTCCACCGTGTCGTGCAGCAGACCGGCGGCCACGACGATCGGCCCCATGCCGAGGTCGGCGAGGATCTGCGCGACGGCGAGCGGATGGATGATGTAGGGCTCGCCGGATTTGCGGCGCTGCGGGGAGTGCTGGATGACGGCGCGGCGGTAGGCGCGCTCGAGGATCGTCATATCCTCGCCGGGATGATAGGACCGGCACGCCTGCATGATCGGCAGCAGCGGATTGACCGGATCGGAGCCGATCTCGCAGCCGAGTTTGCGCGCGGATTCGAATCCGTCGTCATTGCCTGCCATGGCCGCCTCCCTCGCCTTACGAACCGTGTCTCTTCCAGTATCCTAGCGCAGGCCGTATCACTGGACGGACGCCACTCCGGTCGATCCGAAGCCGCGCTCGGCGCGGTCGGACCCCGGAAGCGTCTCGGCGGGCACGAAGCGCGCCTCGACGTAGCGCTGGATGACCAGCTGGGCGATGCGGTCGCCGACTTCGAAGCGCACGGTGCGCTCGGGATCGAGGTTGATCAGCGGCACCTTGATTTCGCCGCGGTATCCGGCGTCGATGGTGCCGGGGGCGTTGAGCACGGTGACGCCCTGTTTGGCGGCCAGGCCGGAACGGGGATGGACGAGGCCGACGTAACCGGCGGGCAGCGCGATGGCCACGCCGGTGGGCACGAGCGCGCGCTCGAAGGGCTTGAGTTCGACGGCTTCGGCGGCCTTGAGGTCCGCGCCGGCGTCCCCCGCGTGCGCGTAGAACAGCTGGGTCAGCTCCGCGGGCTGGCCGGGATCGACGGCCTTGACCAGGACCTCGGTGTTCTCCGGCTCGTCGTAGGTCTCGTCATAGCTCATCAGGCGGCGCACTCCCGGCACACCGGCTGTCCGTCCTCGGTCATGTGCGCCAGCTGGCTGCGGTGCTTGACCAGATAGCATTCGGAGCAGATGAACTCGTCGCCCTGCATCGGAATGACGGTCACCGAGGAATCCTCGTTGCTCAGATCCGCGCCGGGCAGCTCGTAGTCCTCGGCGATGGCGTTCTCATCGTCGTCGATGTCGCTCGAGGAGTTCTGCGAACCCTTGCCGAGCGCCTGCAGCGACTCCTCGTCCTCGTCCTTGTTGCGGGGGGAATCATAGTCCTGTGCCATCCGCGGTCCTTTCTCGGTCGGGCCGGCTTTCGGCCGGCTTGAGTCGTGTTCTGCGCCAACAGCATACATGAGCCCTGGCTGTGACTCGCGCAATAGGATACACGATTTGAAATACCCGTAAAGTTCGTCCGCGTGGGGCATACTTGGAACAGGTATGTCCGTCAGCCGGAAGGAGTGGTGCGCGCATGTCAGACGAGCCGCTGACGAAGGCCCGGTTCGACCATGTGGACCGGCAGGGCGAACTGGTGTTCGAGGCCGATGGCGTGCGGTTCGCCGTGAGTGTCGACGAAACGCTCGAGAGGGCCGTCCTCGAGGCCAAGCAGATCGCCGGGGAACGGAACGACGAGGTGCGCCCGACGCCGACGCTGCCGATCTCCCAGATCCAGGCGCTGATCCGGGCCGGCGCAGATCCGGCGCGCGTGGCCGAGCGATATGGACTCAAGGAGGCGCTGGTGCGCCGCTTCTCCGCGTCCGTGGAGACCGAGAAACAATACGCGATCGAACAGTTCCTGCGTGTGCCCGCGCCCAAGGAGAGCCGCGTGCACACGGTGGCCGAGCTCATCGAACGCACGCTGGCGGCGGCGCGCATCGGCATGGAATCGGTGTCATGGAAGGCCACCCGACGCGGACTGGAGCCCTGGAAGATCATCGCGCAGTTCGATTCGGCCGGGCGCAGGGCCCGCGCCGAGTGGACGTGGAACATGCACGACAACGCCGTGGTGTGTCTCAATGGCACTGCCCGCAAGCTGATCGGCGAGATGCCTGCGTCCGGAGCCGTGGATCGGTCCGGCGCCGTGGGCGCGCCGGACGACGGCATCGACGCGGCGGGGACGATACCGGGCGATTCGGTGCGTTCCGCCCGCATCGAGCGTGCCGTCTCCTCGTGGGGCACGCCCGAACCCTCGCTGCCGCCGGCCCGTCCCGCGACAGCGCGTATGGTTGAACCGGTCGCCGACACGCCCGTCGACACGGAGGCCGACGCAGCCCCGGGCGGACAGACCGACGCGAAGCCCATGCCTTCGGCGTCCACCGGCACGTCGCCTCTCTCGCCGGCGAGCGCGGGCGATGACGCCGTCCGGCAGCCGGACTCCCCCGTCGATCCGTTGATGTCCGCTCAAGGCGCGGCGGACGAAACCCCCTCTGCCACGCGGCAATCCACCTCGCCGGTCTCCTCCGATCATGCGACGGAACACGTCGAGCCGACGGCCGACGCGGCGCCCGAGGCCAAGCCACGCAAGCGTTCCAAGCGCTCGGCAGTGCCCAGCTGGGACGAGATCCTTTTTGGCGACTGAGAGAGGTGGAATACCTCCCTCTAAATCTGGTACGGCCGGCCGCATCAGACCGTGCCAGGCCTAGATCAGGTCGACCAGAAAGGGGATATCCGACTCCAGCATCGTCTGCGAACCATGGACGGCCGGCAGCCGCGTGGCCTTGTCGCCCTGTGTGCGTGTGTCGACCAACGTGATCTGACCGGCGGCCTGCACGATGATGTCCCCGAGCATCGGCCTGATCCGATCGGACACCGGGCCAAACAGCCCCCCGTCGATGGCCTCGTCCCTGAGCGTGACGCGCGCCGAATCCCCAAGACGATTCCGCCAACGCCCGGCGATGTCATGAGGGTCCTGCCCCTCCTCGGCGTACAGCATCAGCGAGCGCGGCTCGCCTCCCACCTGCGCCACGCCGCGCGCCAACGCCGGTTCGGCGGCGATGTCGATGCGTTGGGCGGGGTCGGCGGTCACCATTCCATGGTCGGCGAGAACGACGATCAGTGTGCCGCGCGGGGCGAGGCGCCGCAGCTGGGCCAATTGCCCGTCGACGCGTTCGAAGGCGTCTATCCAGCGTTCGGAGTCCCAGCCGTGCGCATGCCCGATTTTGTCGGTGTCACGGATATAGAGGTAGGTCAGCCCAGGTTCGCGCGCGGCCTCGGCGGCGGCGCGCACGCGTTCGCCGGGCGTCACCTTGGCCACGTATTCGGGACCGCGCAGGGCCGCCGACGTCAGCGGAGAATCAGCGAATTTGGCCAATCCGCAGCTGGTGACGCGCACGCCATTGGCTTGAAGCGACTCGAAGACGGTCGGCTCCCGCTGCAGGTCGAGGGGGTCGAGCGCCGGCGCCGCGTACTGGGGACGGGCGGTCACGCCGCTTCCCGTGCGCCCGGGCCGGATGCCGCCTTGTTGGCCCTCGGGCGGAAGCACTTCTTTGAATTGGATGAGCTGGATCATGCGTCCGGTGGCCGGATCGCGCTGCGTGTACCCGGCCATGCCGGTCAGACCGGGGCAAGTGCCGGTGCCAAAGGTCGCCATCGCGGCCACGGTGGTGCTTGGCTCGCAAGTGGACATCGGCCGCTGGTTGGCGGTCTCGCGCATCAGCGAGCGCAGGGTCGGCGCATGGCCAAGCCGCATGGCGACATTCCAAAAGCCCAGTCCATCGACCAACACGACGATGGCCGAGCGCACATCGGGCAGTCCCAACGCATGCTGCAATGCGCGGGAATCGCGATGGACGGCGGTGGATATGGGGCAGCCGATGGCCGCGGACAGGGCCGGCAGCACGGCGGACAGATGGCGCGCGCCGCCACGCGGCGAAGGGGACGACTCCCCCGGCTCCCAGTCTCCATAGCGGGCCACTGGTGCCAGACGCAGCAATTCGTCCATATCGGGCACTTCCACACTCATACCATCCATTGAAGCACCGCGCGGCGAAAACCGACGTGGCCATTGGCAACATCTATGTGGGTGAACCTCCGCCTTCACCATATCCGCGTCTATCCCAGGGATGTCCCCTATATGAGTCCCGGGGTTGGGTGCGATAGGCTCGTGGGTATGAGACTTCTGGGGAACATACTGTGGCTGGTGTTGGGCGGTCTGGTCATCGCGTTTGGATGGGCGATCGTCGGACTGGTGCTGTGCGTGACGATCATCGGCATTCCGCTGGGACTTCAGGCCTTCAAGATGGCCGCGCTCACGCTCACGCCCTTCGGCCAGACCGTGGCCTATGGCGGCGGGGTCGGTTCGATGCTGGTCAACGTGCTGTGGGTCGTATTGGTCGGCTGGTGGATGGCCGTGGGCTATCTGGTCGCCGGCGTGCTCAATTGCGTGACGATCATCGGCATTCCTTTCGGAATCCAGTCGTTCAAGATGGCCAAGCTCGCGCTGTTTCCCTTCGGGGCGGAGATCCGCAGTCTGTGAGAAAGGGGCGCGGCGCGAGACAAGGCAACGGTTCGGTCGCATTCGCCGGCATGGCCGAACCACTTCGCCCCGCGCTCATGCCTGCCATGCCTAATTGGATGTGTGCCTGAGATTGCCCGCGTCTATCGCCGCACGATGTTGCGCAGGGGTTGTCCGGCGGCGTAGCGTCGCACGTTGTCGAGCGCGATGGCGATGATGCGGTCCTCGGTCGCGGCCAGATGGTTGCCGCCCGCGACATGCGGAGTGATCAGGCAACGGGGCTCGTCCCACAGCGGATGGTCGGCGGGCAGCGGCTCGGGTTCGGTCACGTCGAGACCGGCGCCGGCGAGGACGTTCGCATGCAGGGCGACCAGCAGCGCATCCGGGTCGATGGCATCGCCACGGCCCGCATTGAGGACGATGACGCCGGGCTTGAGCAGGGCGAGGCGCCTGGCATCGAGCAGATGGTGGGTGGCCGGAGTGGAGGGCACGCTCATCGCCACCGCATCGACGTGCGGCAACGCCTCGTCGAGCGCATCGAATCCGATCATGCGATCGATGCCCTCGGCCGGGCGCGACGGATCACGGCGCACGCCGATGGTCGTGGCGCCCACGGCCTTGCACAGCCGCGCGAAATGCGAGCCGATGTCGCCGGTGCCGATGACGAGCACGGTCATGTCGGCGGGTGACAGGGCGCGCCCCTTGTCATGCCAATCGTGGGACGCTTGGTTGCGCCCGTAAAGAGGCAGGTTCTTGGCGATGGACCACAGCATCGCGAACATATGCTCGGAGACGGTCTGGCCATAGGCGCCCGAGGCATTGGTGATGTCGCTGGCGTCGGGCAGCACACCGGGTGCGAGATACTTGTCGACGCCGGCGCTCCAGGTCTGCAGCCAGTCCAGGCGCGGCAATTCACGGCACTGCTCGGGCGGGATATTGCCGATCACCGCCGTTGCGCGCCCCTTGATATCCGCGGGCAGCGATCCGAGGTCCGCATGCCAGCCCATCGAGCCACGCTGAGCCGGATCCCCCGCGAACACCTGTGCCGCATCGCCCGCAGCCTCTTCGAACTGACGGCGTTCCGTTGCATTCAACGGAAGGAAATTGATTATCAGACGCTGGTCCCCGCACATGACGTTTCCCCTTTTCCTGTCAGCGATGTGAAACGAATTCTATACCACGGCCTTCGCCATCGTCCGGCCTTGTCTTGTCGAGCTTATTCGCCGCAATCCATCCTTATGCGAGTCCGTTGATGGCGGGATAGAGCCGCAGGAAGCGGGCATACGCTTTGTCGTAGACGGCCACGGCCTGCGGATCGGGCGTGTAGCGGACCGTGTTCCGGCAGGATGCGGGCAGGTTGGGATCATCGAATACCAGCGACGCCAGCGCGATGGACGGCATGATGTCGGCGTTGCGGAACGCCTCGACCGGATGCCCGAGCACATCGGCCATGATCTGGCACCATACGTGTTCGCGTGCGCCGCCGCCGATCAGCGTGATCTCGGTTGGTTCCGTTTCAAAGCTTTCCATGCCCTGCCGGATGGAGAAGGCCACGCCCTCCAGCGCCGCGCGGGCCAGGTCGGCGCGCGTCGTGGTCGGCGAGATGCCGACATAGGCGCCGCGGATGGCGGGGTTCATCACCGGGAACCGCTCCCCCACCAGATATGGCAGGCATAGCACGCCGTTCGAGCCGGGTTCGCTGGAAACGAGGAGCCTGTGCATGGTGGCGTAGTCGAGTTGGGCGGCTGGCGCGTTGGATGGCACGGTTGCGTCTCCCGCGAATACGCCGGTAACCCATTTATGCACGTCGCCGGCGTTGAGGAATGGCACAGCGTTGACGAATCCGGCGTTCAATCCGAACGCGAGGTTCGCCGCGCCGGGTTTGTCCACGAACGGTTCCGGCGAAACGGTGGCGATCCAGCCGGAGGTGCCGAGGTTGATATTGAATTGGCCCGCGCCGGTCACGCCGGCGGCGAAGGTGGTCGCCCCGGCATCGCCGAAGCCGGCGAATACCGGCGTGCCCTCGGCCAGACCGGTGGCAGCGGCGGCCGCAGCCCGCACGGTGCCAACATGTTCCTGCGGGGAATGCAGCGCAGGCAATAGCGCGGCATCGACACCGGCGGCGCCAAGCAATTCCCCGCTCCAACGATGGGTGCGAATATCCATCGCGCCCGCCGTGGAGCAGGCGGCCACATCACCCACGCACTCACCGGTCAGCCGCGCGATGAGATAGTCCTTGGAACTGATGAGCACATGGCGCATGCGGGAGAACGTCTCGGGCTCGCGTTCGCGCAGCCACATGAGCTTGGGCAACGGAATGCCACCTTCGAGGCGGTTGCCCACGATACCGAGGAAACGTCGCTCCCCGCGGGCGCGGCCATCGTCGGCGATATGCGCGTCTCCGCAGGCCATGGCGCGCCGTGCTTCTTCCGATTCGTCGCTGCCTGATCGTTCGTCCGCTATCTTCCCCAGCGCTTGCGCAAGGGTCGCCGCTTGTTCCGCGGCGCGACCGTCGGAATACAGGATGGCGTTGCGCACCGGTTCCAGATCATCGTCAAGCGCGATGAGATCCTGCATCTGCCCGCTGAAGATGACGCCGGCGATCGCGGACGCGTTGAAATTCGGCTCCTTCTCCCCCGCCTCAGCGAGCATGCGTTGCATCACCACAAGGAACGCCCGCCACCATTGGCGCGGATCCTGTTCACGGTGATCGCCATCGATGATGAGATCAAGCTGTTCGATTGCCGACGCGACCACAGCGCCATCGGCACGCACCAAAGCGCCCTTCATCGCCGTGGTGCCCGCGTCACAAGTCAGCGCATAGGTCTTGCCAGAGGCTTCCGTGTCATATCCCATGGGCCTAACTGTAGGACGGACACGGCGCGCATACGGAGTGTCGGCCGAATCCCAGATCCGCGCGCCCGGGTCCCGATGCTCGGACCGGCGACCGAGCTGTCAATCAGGCCGCATGCACGATAAGCGGGATGCGCGTGGCGCCGGGCAGCGGACCATCGGGGGTGAAACCGGTGTCGGGCAGGCGCATCAGGTCGCGGTCGCGCGGGGACATGGGATAGTCGGCGAGCGCGCGGATGCGGTGCTTGCCGTAGCCAACGGCGAGCCGGCCCGTGGCGTCAGGACATGCTTCGACGCTCGGGTCTCCGTAGCCGAACCACATCTCGAGGAAGGTGCGTTCGCGCATCGACGGCACGATGAATTCCAGTTCCGGGCATGCCGCGTCGGTGGAGTCGACGAACTCGGCGGCGCGGCCGAGTTCGCGGCGCACTGCGCCCCAGTCCATGCGATCCCATTCCAAGCGGTTGTATTCCTCGTGACGGCTTGGCCAGAAGTCCGTTTCGTCGGCCTCGTTCCCGAGTGTTTGCGGACCGAGGGCCAGATCGTCCAACGCGACCGAGCGCCAATGCGCCTGCGGATTGCAATCGGTCTTGTTGGCGCCATTCCGCTGGTTTTCGGCGTAGATATTGTTTGCCGTCAGTGAGAAATGTTCCATGTTTCCCTCCGCCACCCTGAGCATCACAGTTTGCTTGTGCCGCCCGACTGCCCGGACGACCATCCAATGATTACTATGCGGACTCATTCAGTCCGAAATGTGGATTGTATTGTGCGGCGAAAGAGGCGTCAACACAGTGTCTCGGCTCCCGGATGAGGCCCGTCCGGCTCATGGAACATATGCCTATCGCAACCGCGGGATCAATGCACGCAGTTCCTGCCGCGCCTGTTCCGTGCAACGGAACCGGATGCCCGACCAGCCGGCCTCCTGCGCGGCTTGGACGTTGTATGCCGCATCGTCGAGGAATACCGTCGACTGCGGTTCGAGTCCGAACCGATGTTCGGCGAGCGCATAGATCGCCGGATCGGGTTTCACCATGCCTTCCTCGCCCGAGACGATCACGCCATTCAGCCGACCGATCAGCTCCGGGAAACGGAGCCGGATCTCGACGAAACGGTCCGCGGCCCAATTGGTCAGGCCCCATAGTCGCACGCCCGCATGCGCCAGGTCGTCAAGCAACTGTTCCATGCCAGGTACGGTTCCCGCCAAGCCAAGCGTCCAACGGCTCTCGAACAGCTGGTACAGGTCGGCTGTCCGACTATCGTATTCCTCGCGGTAGCGGCTGAGCACTTCGTCGGCAGACATGCCACTGTCACGCAGATCCTCGAAATAGTTGAAGCCGCAGCGGTCGTCGTCGGAGAAGAGATCGTCCAATTCGCCCGGGGCCACGCCGGGCGCGCCTTCCAAGGCCATGCGGGGCCGCCAGTCGAGCAATACACCGCCGAAATCGAATACCGCATCCGTGATCACTGACTGCTGCGACATCGTTGCTCCTTGCGCGCTTCTGCTTTTACGGGTGTCTATATGTATTTATGTATACGAAGTCTCACAGCCAATCCAGCGGAACCCGCTGACGGGGCGCGGGGAACGCGGCGTCCAACTGTGCAAGGTCGTCGGCATCCAAGCGCAGCGCCGCCGCGCCGGCGTTCTGTCTGGCGTGTTCGGCAGTCGAGGCCTTGGGAATGGCGATGGTCATGCCGTCACGCATCGCCCATGCGAGCAGGATCTGCGCCGGTGTGGCATCGCGGCGCCGCGCCACATCCGTCACGGCCGGCGAATCCATGAGGCCGTGGGTCAGCGCGCCACCCTGCGCGAGCGGACAGTACGCCATCATCGGCATGCGTCGGGCCGTCATCCAGGGTTTCAGTGTGACTTCCACGCCGCGCGAACCGAGATGGTAGAGCACTTGGTTGGTCGCGCAGCCGGTGACGGCGGCTTGGACCTTGGTGCCGTCGGCAACGCCGTCAGCGCCACCGTTGGCACTGCGGCAACCGTCGAAGGCACCGTTGCCGAGAACGTCCCGCTGCGCCGCCATGAGTTCGTCCATATCCTCCATATCGAAATTGGACACGCCCCAACGCCGGACCAGCCCGTCAGCTCGCAGCCCCTCCACGCATTCGACTGTTTCCGTCAACGGCACGTCGCCGCGCCAATGCAGCAGATACATGTCGAGATAGTCCAATCCGAGCCGTTCCAACGATCCCGCCAGACTGGCGCGGATCCGCCCGCGCCCGGCATTCGTCGGCAGCACCTTGCTCACCACGAACAACTCGTCGCGCCGCACGTCGCCGTTCGCGGCACGCAACGCCTCCCCGACCAATTCCTCGGCCGCCCCGTCGCCATACATCTCGGCCGTGTCGATGAGCCGCACACCACAGCGCAGCGACTCCCCCAACGCGTCCAATTCCTCGCCGCGCCGGGCAGGATCCTCCCCCATATGCCATGTCCCCGCGCCCAGCGCCGGCACGTGCGCGCCATCCGGCAAAGTCACCTCATGCATCATAGGGGCATGATAGATCCGGTCGGGTCGTGGATTGATCCCAGCTCTCATAATCGCGAGGAAACCCCGCTGTATAGAGTGGGCAGCATGGGTTTTGCCATCGAATATGCGGATATCACGACGCTCGCTGTGGATGCAATCGTCAATGCGGCGAACACCGAATTGCTGATGGGCGGCGGCGTGTGCGGCGCGATTTTCCGCGCGGCCGGAGCGCGGCGGATGCAGGAGGCCTGCGATGCGCTCACGCCGATCGCCACCGGACAGGCCGTTGTCACGCCCGGTTTCGATCTGCCGGCGCGGTTCGTGATCCACACCGCCGGCCCGGTGTGGCGCGGCGGCGGACACGACGAGGAACGATTGCTGCGCTCCTGCTACCGCAATTCACTCGATTGCGCACTGGAGAACGGTTGCCGTTCCGTTGCTTTTCCGCTTATCTCCGCCGGCATCTACGGTTACCCGCGTGATGCCGCGCTCGCCGTCGCCCAGGATGAGATCAAGCGTTGGCTTGCCGAGCCAGGGCACGAACAGTTGGAAGTCATGCTGGCGCTGCTGGGGTGAGATGAGCACAGGCAAACAGCTTAGATTCAACCGGTATAATCGACGGAGATGAGAAAGCGAGGTGCTCGCGATGCCTGTAGTAAGTATGTTCTTCGGAATCATCATCACCATGAATATCGACGATCATGTGCCACCGCATGTTCACGCAAAATATCAAGGGCACGAGGCCTCATTTACCTTTGACGGCAATCTTTTGGCCGGCGATTTCCCTCGTAAACAACGCAAACTAGTAGAAGCATGGGTCTTATTGCATGCCGAGGAGCTTGAAGCCAACTGGGAGCTCGCCGCTAATTTCGAGCATCCCTTCAGAATCGCACCATTGAGCTAGGAGATGGCATGCCAATTGACTATTCAGTGAAGGTGACGGAATGCAAGCCGCTACCGGGATATAAGCTTCATGTCACATGCTCGGACGGCGCTTCAGGCGTGTTCGACATGTCGAAATACATTGGACGCGGAGTGTTCAAGGCCATTGCCTCGCCTGATGTTTTCAATAGCGTTCGCGTCGCATTCGGCGTGCCGACATGGCCCGGCGATGTGGACATCGCCGCAGAGCGTGTACGCTCAGATATGATGCCGGCATAGGGAAATGGCTAAGACCGAGCTTCCACAGCCCGCGACTGCTGCTTTTTACCGCCGCTGATGGCAAAATGATTCATTTGAGTTATACGCAGACTCACCGTGTCATACTATTCGTCAAGTAGCATGGCCGCGATGCGGCTGGCGTCGAGGAACCAGTAGCCGGCGGGGTCGCCGGCGAGCGCGGTGAACGGCGCGAGTTCGATGCCGCGCCGCTCTGCTTGATCGATCAGGTATGCGCGCAGCACCCACACGTCCTCAAGCTGGCGGACGTGTTTGAGATTCATGATGTCCTCGATGCGGCTGGCGCTTACGCCAAGGTCGGCCGCCGCATCCGAGGGCGACAGTCCCAGCAGTTCGAAATTCCGCGCGAATTCACACCGTGTCGCCGCTTTCTGCGCCATGCTCAATGACATATCGGTTCCCTCCTCGTCGTCCGATTCATGCGCCGGGCATCCGGAAAGCTTCTGCGGGTCTCAGCCGAAGCTCTTTCGCTACGATAGTCCATCGTTTTTTAGCCAATCACACGAAAATCCACATCGCCCACCAGCGCGATACGTGATGTTTTGACGGACTCGACACGCGAGTACCGGGGACCGACGTGCAGCCGCACGACAAACGATTCGACATCCTGAGTCAACCCCTGCGCCTCAGCTTCGACGCCTCCGTCGCGCAGGTTGCGCACCCATCCGGTCAGCGCCAGTTCGCGGGCCGCACGGTAGGCGAAATACCGATATCCCACGCCCTGTACCAATCCATCCACGCGGATGTGAACACGAATCGTCGCGCTGCCATCGTCACCCATGGCGCCCATTATGGCACGGCATGTTCGTGGATAGCACGTTGTTATTCAGGCAAAGTTCGCCACCAGTCCCAACAGATATGGCTTGCAGATCAGCGCTTCCACCACAGATTTGTTTTTCTCCCATCCGGAAGAGAGAATGCAGCTGGTCTTGCCAGTAATACGACAGGGCTTCCAAGTGCCGGGGTTATCCCCGGCGTCTTCGTATCACTGGGAGATGAATGTCGTTTAATGACACACGTCTTTCCCATCGTCTAGGAACATACCAACGCCGATGGCTCAACTACAGTTTCACAGCACCTGACTGTTGGGCATCGCGCAGTCCACGAAGGACACGCATGGCGTCGGATGGAGTCAACCTCCCGTATATGGGCGTATCATCCCACACGATATCGTCCGCAGTAATACGAGCGACTTTGTCGCAGCGAACCACGCAGGGCTTCCGTAGGCCAGCAGCATACCAATCCAGTATCGGGACGTCATGAGGTGCATAGCGCCATGTGTTGCCTGTGATTTTCAACATTAGCGCATAAAACCGACCTTCGCGCTCCTGAATCACCAGCGCCGGGCGCTTCTTGGACTGCGCTGGATCGTCCTCGTACGGATATCGGACATGCCAGACCTCGAACCGACGCGGTTCGAAACGCTCAGTCATCATTCACCCAATCACGCGGCCAGACATGCGCACCTGTGGCTGCGTCCGTCTTAGGCTCGACGATGTTCAGCTTCGACTCATCAAGTGTGAACACCGGATACCCGTCCTCATCGACCGGCATGGAAGCATTGGAAATCGCGAACGATTCCACATATGAAGTGAGCATCTCGTCAGGCGACACTCCGCAATCATGCGCATAATTCATGAAACGGGCCAACGCATCGTCGCTGACGCTCATAGGGCGCGGCGCAAACGTCACATCTGTCATGGCTTGGCTCCTTTCACATTGAAAACATTTCGTTGGTTTCATTGTAGTCAGCCTGCCAAGCTTTCACCGCCGGACAGATCGCTTGGATAACGTCCACAAGCCAAATCAAACTTGCGAGAGATACCAGCAAAGACCACGACCAAAGGAATGACAAGCATGTGCGGAAGATTCACGGCGGCACTCGACTATGGCCAGCTGGCACAGCGGCTCAATGCCAGAATCGAGCCGGGTTTGCCATCCCCGTCGTGGAACATCGCGCCGACACAAACCGTCGCACTGATCGCACAGGATGAGCGCGGCATCCGTCACCTGGCACCCGCCTATTGGACATTCATTCCGTCATGGGCGGCATCATTGAAGCTTGACTATCCCACCCATAACGCACGCATCGAAACCGCATTGCTCAAACGCACGTTCAGCGAGGCCGCGCGCAGCCATCGCGCCATCATCCCCGCGTCGGGATACTACGAATGGGACCGCCACAAGCAGCCGCACTACTTCCATGACGACGCGCAACCGACGCTGTTTCTGGCTGGTCTGTACAACTGGTGGCGGGCGGACGACCGCTCCCCTTGGCTGCTGACATGCACGATCCTCACCCGGCAAGCCGTCGGCGACGCCGCCGAAGTCCACGACCGCATGCCCGTGCTCATCGGGGGCGATCTCATCGACGCATGGCTTGATCCCGCTTCCGATGCGGAGCGCGTCATGGATAATGCGAATCGGCAAGGCGCGGAGTTCTCCGGCCGGCTCAGTTCCCATATCGTCGCCAAGCTCAAGGGTGACGGGCCGCACCTCATCGAGCCAGATGAGTTCACGCTCAGGTTCTGAAACACTCAAGCTCTGACACGCTCAGGTTCCGAAGAAGGAAACCACATGAGCAGTCTTGGATGACAATGCCGAAGGAATGAGACGCCGCCCACACATCGACAGCACGATAATCGTCCGCGCTCAGCGCATCCCAATGAATCGACCGCCAAGTTCACAGACATACCGATTACC
Organism: Bifidobacterium sp. LH_730; assembly: GCF_056355835.1. Classification (NCBI taxonomy): domain Bacteria; kingdom Bacillati; phylum Actinomycetota; class Actinomycetes; order Bifidobacteriales; family Bifidobacteriaceae; genus Bifidobacterium; species Bifidobacterium sp. LH_730. The sequence goes on along the minus strand of NZ_JBKETB010000004.1, from coordinate 17,553 downwards.
GCCACATTACCGCCAACTTTACCGCCATTGGCGGTAAAATACCTCATATGAGTTATACGCCGCCTTTCACCATCACCGAGCGCATTTCGACGCTCTGCATTGAAATCGCGGAGATGGTGGGGCGTCTTGCTCCCGATTCCAGTCTGAGCACCGACCCAGTGCTGCATCGCAAACTGCAGATCAGCAGCATCCATTCCTCGCTAGCCATTGAGCAGAATTCACTGACTGAGGAACAGGTGACGGCGATTCTTGGCGGCAAGCGCGTGCTGGGACCGGCCGACGACATCCGCGAGGTGGAGAACGCCGACCGGGCGTATGGCATGATTGATGGACTCGATCCTTATTCGCTGGCCGATCTGCTACGCGCCCACGGCACGATGATGGCGCCGGCGTCTCTTCGGGGGTGATTGGCGAGCGCAATGTGGCCGCCGCCACCGAAGACGCGTTGCTTGCCTTGATTGCCGCCCAGCCCGACATCACCGTCGCCCATATCGCCACGGAACTCGGTCTGCCACGCCGTACTACGGAGCGACTCATCGCCACGCTCAAAGACAACGGCAGACTCACCCGAGTAGGCAGTCCGCGGGCCGGTCACTGGCAGGTGCGGTAACACGCCAGTACAGCGTTATCCGCATCGTTGGCGTTTCGCATCAAGGGGATACGAACGGCGGCGATGGCCGCTATCGGCATTCGTGGACGAATTGGGTTCGCCGACGTTCACAACACCTCATCATGCGTGCCGGTGCGCAGAAAGACCGCGGTCCCATCATCGCGCACCCACAACGCCAGCCAATCCCCCGCATTGCCGACGTGGCATTCGATGACGCCATCCAATTCGCCCGTCAGCCTGTGCGCACGGTGACGCCGCCGAAGCGTTTCCTTGGATTCGCCGGTGTCTTCGAGCACCAGACGGATCACCTCTTTGAGCGGCTTGAAGTCGATATGCTTCTTCCGGAGCCGTTTGATGTCGCGCTCGAACGCATGGGTGTACTCGGGTTTGAGCATCGCCGGGCCTCAGATCCCCAACGAATCGAACATCTCGTCAGCGGTATCGAAACGAGGCCTGCCCTCCGCCAGCATGCCCTTGGCCTCATCAAGCGATTCCCGGGTCTCAGAAGAAACCCCGTGGTAGGACAGATTCAACGGGATGCGTCGCTCCCGCACGATCTGACGATAGAACGCGCGCGTCACGCTGGAAAGGTCAAAACCGAAATCCTCGGCGATGCGCGACGCCTTGCCTTTGGTATCCGCATCCACACGAACCGTCACCGACGACATGCCCATACTCCACCTCCAGCCGACTGACGTAAGACATTGCATGGATATTATACATCTCTACGATCGTTGACGTAAGACATGCCATTATCTCAGACGCACCATCGGCGCCCCATTTGTCGTAAACGGCGGCATAACCACCAGCCCCGGTAGGAAACAGATGCGTTCCATGACTTACTCCTGGCACCGCAACGCGGCGAGGCGGGCTTGCATGGCCGCGCGCCGGGCCGCGGGAACTCGCTTGGATCTGATGCCTTTGCTCAGGGCTGCCTTCTGCACAGGCAACGGCACCATGCCACTGTCGAACACCGCCATCGCGTCGTCGAAGCGTTCGATCAGCAGCGCGCCGAAATACGATTCCTTCGCCAGCAGGATGTCGTTCTGGGGTTCGATTGGCGAGCTGTCCGCCGGCACCGTGAGCCCGGCCACCAGCGTCGCCTGTTCCGGGGCGAAGGCGCTATCAACCAGGAAGTGGCGCGCCAGTGCGAGTGCGACGAACCGCAGGGTGTACGGCTCGGTCATCGCGTCATGCGCGGCCCATCGGCGCAAATACGGCCATGCGATCCGCGGCTCGACTCGCAATACCGGCACGCTGATGGCGTCGCAGGTCTTCCGCTCTCGCACATGCGGCAGGAACGCATCCAGCAACCGGCAAATCTCGTCCACGGACAGTTGGGAGGAGAGCCGGCTGATGAGCATCGCGTGCAGCAGGTCCTCTTCGAAATACAGGTGCGGCAGATCGTTCAGGAATTCCTCGCGTTCGGCAGCTTGGGTCGGGTCGTCGGACTTGGCCCACTGTCTGGCGAAGCGTTCGAGCTCCTTGCGGTCGATGCCCAGCACCTCGTCGGGGTCGATGAATTGCATGACCTCGTAGGCCGCGCCCCAGCTTTCCGGGTCGGCCATGAGGTCGAGCCTGTCGAGCCACGGGCGCGGATGGCTGGTGTCGTGCCGATATGCGCGGATGCGTTGCGCGGAGGCGAACGCCTCGTTCGGGCAACGCCCGTCGAGCCGCCGGTGCGGCAGCAGGTTCCAACAGTCGACGAACCAGGAGAAGAACGCCTGGTAGGTCTCATCATCATCCTCGAAGGGCAGCCTGCCGTCATTGTCGGCGAACAGGCCGTTGAACACGTCGAGCGGCGGCGTGCCGTCGTCGCCGTGGATGGCGTCGCATATATCCCACCAATTTGGCGTGAGCCCGTATTCGCTCCTGTACCGTTCGTATCGCTGCTTCAATTCGCGCCGCCGCGACAGCAGACGTTGCCATTCCTCACGGCTGTGGCGGTACCGGCGTTCCTGCGGTTTGGATGCCATTGTGGCGAATTTCGAACCAAGGACGATGCCGTCGCCATCGTCACCGTCGTCATGCCTCCCATAGGCCTGCCGAATGAGATCGAGGAAACGCACCAGTCTGCCGTCATAGCCCTCGCGTATGGCCCGCCGCATGCGTTCGGTCGGGCGAATCGGAAACTCGCTGACGGGGTTGCCGGCCATATACCACACCCCTCGGATGCGCACCAACCGAGCCGACAGCATGCCGGAATCGGTGCCATCCAACTGACCGCTGGCCGACACATCGAAGACGTCATAGCGTTCGCCGGTATTGGCGTCCTCAAGGTGGACGAGGTGCGTGGTCGCGCTCGCGCCGACGATCCAGAAGGTGGAGATGTGCTGGTTGCGCACGGCTTCGAGCACATCGGCACGGTCCTGCGGATTCAGCCCACTGTGCGCTGACGGCAACGCGGCCCAGATTTCCAGCGGACATGCGCCGCCTTCGCCATCCGGCCGATGGTCGAAGAGCAGCCATTCGTTGAACAGCCGTCCCAGCCACTCTGCACGGTCCGACCCGCCGGCCGGGTCGAAGTCCGGGTTGACTATGCTGAAGAACAGTCTGACGGCGTCGCTCAGCCATTCGCCATGCGCAGCCGAACACCATTCAAGCGCGTGATGGTAGGCCATGAACGGCCGCTCGGATATCGAAGCCATTGATTCATCGTATCGTAATCTCACTTGCAGTACCGTCAGAATCCTTGGAAGCGAGGACGGATGATTCGACGGCGCGCGTCGAAACCGCACTGCGCAAACGCACGTTCGGCGAGGCCGCGCACAGCCATCGCGCCATCATCCCCGCGTCGGGCTATTACGAGTGGGACCGGCGCAAGCAGCCGCACTACTTCCACGATGACGAGCGGCCGACGCTGTTGCTGGCCGGCCTGTACAACTGGTGGCGTGCTGGAGCGGAGGCGGGCGGCGACTCCCCCTGACTGCTGACCTGCACGATCCTGACCCGGCAGGCCATCGGCGATGCCACCGAAGTCCACGACCGCATGCCCGTGCTCATCGACGACGACCTCATCGACGCCTGGCTTGACCCCGCTTCCGACGCGGAGGGAATACTGGATGAGGCAAACCGACAAGGCGCGGAGCTCTCCGCCCGGCTCAGCTTCCACACCGTCGCGAGCCCCAAAGGCGACGGCCCACACCTCATCGAACCGGATGATTTCACGCTCAGGTTCTGAGAGATCTGACGGGCCCTGATCAAGGGAACGCATCCGGAAGGCGGACACCACGTCATTTCGACCAAGTGAGCGAAGCGAACGCGCGGAGAAATCTCACTGCGACCCCCGCCCCTCTCCCTATTTCCTGAAAATATACCGTGTGCTGCGACCACTTCCAATCCGTCGGACAATTCCCATATCAAGCAACTCGTTGAGCAGAATCAACGCGCGTCTGTCCTGGAGGTTCAGCTCGCTCTTGACCTTTGCCGTGGTCACCTCATGATCCCGTTCAAGGATCTCGACAATTTCCCGATGCTGAGCGCTCAGTTTTTCAAGCGTTCGCGAATCCCGCACTAATCCCGCATTAATCCCGCACTCAACGTAAGAATCCCGCACTAATCCCGCATCTTTTTGTGCTGAATGCATATCGTCTTGAGGGTCTTCCTCAAGACGACGATAGATATTGACCCGCAGATCGGTGTCACCACCAAGGAACTCCGGCTCTCGCAATCCAGCTTCGCGAACCTCCTGCATGATGCGCAGGATGCCACTGCCCCAATGCTCGATCAGTCCCATGTATTCAAAAGCAGATGCCAAGGCCTCGTTGCGAATCTTGGAATAGCCCTGCTTCATGCGCTCGATCGTCTGCCCCATCGGAAGTCGGCCAGGCGAAGTCACTTCCAACCGGTTGTCATACACGGCGACCTGAATGCTGGAATGGTCGACGTAGCTGCGATGCACCACAGCGTTGATAATGAGTTCGCGGATGGCGGCGGGCGGAATTTCGTACGTATTCTGTCGGTACACGCCTTTGAACGTCGCGCCCATATGGATGTTCCGCAGCACATACTGATATGCCTGCTCGATGAGCTCCACCGGCGTGCCAGTAAACTCACGTCGATCCACAAACACAGCTTTTGTTGCGCCTTTGAAGACGCCACACTGGATCACCGACCGGACAGATTCATTCCCAGCAAGAATGGCGAAGGCATTCGTCGGCATCAACTCACCATTGCGCTCGACCAGCACACCCCACGAAACCAGCTGACGCTTGGTCACCGGTTTTACGGACGCAGCATCTTTAGCATTGGCACAAGCCGTTTGTGTCAAGAATTCGCATAGTTGCTCGATGTCGGCGTCTGTAACGCTCAATCCGAGACACGGCACCTGATCGAAGCTCTGATTGCTGCCTTCAAACAACAGTTCCTTGATGGTTTCTGCATCGGCTTGGCGCGTGGTTCCGGCGACACGAACGAAAACGCCGGCATCGCGCCCAAGAGACTTGATGTAATACGGCCGCTGCAGTCCAGGGGTAATCTCCGCCACGATTACGGTCTTGCCATCGATGTCACGCATGGTGATGTCGGGAATGATCATCGGCTCGCAACTGTCCACGATGGCATTAGAGATGGCATCCATTACCGTGAACACTTTGTTCTCGGGAATGCCAACTACTCGGAGAGTCTGGTCCTCGACGCCGAACACCAAGCTGCCGCCCTGGCAATTGGCAAACGCCACCGCCGTCTTCGTATAGTTGATGCTATGCGAAGGCGGGGTGAGCTTGTACTCGATGTTCTTAGATTCGCCGGAGAGCAATTCCGCTACACTTCTATACTTTTCATTCATCGGTTACACCTGTAGTTTCTGTCATACGATCACTTGCAGAAGCCAATTTCTCGATATCACTTAGCCACTGTTCGACTATCTCTGGATCGACCGATACAATTCCATCCTTTAAGATCGTTTTCTGCTCAATACAACTCGCAACAACTACCATCTTCTTCAAATAACGCCGAGTGACATGCTCCCTCATCTCAGAAAACTGAACCTTGGAGAAGACACACGAGTCTAGATACTTTTCTGGAATATAATTCTTCACCGAAGTATCCAGAATCCATTGAGAATCTAGTCCACTTGATGTCGCGAATAAGGCAGCCACCTTGATAGCTTGTTCCTCTGACAAGGATGCGGCAGTCTTGAGATATTGATCACATTTCTCTTTTGAAACATATTTCCAGAATGAAAGAAGATCAATAATCGCGTATTGGGACAACTCGAAAAGATCGACGTCTTCCTCAAACCATTCGTCAACACAATGAACAAAACGCTGGATAATCTTATCTCGTTCTGCATAGGCATCCGCTAACCCATTTCGTAAGAATATGGTACTCCCCGCCCCATAAAAGCTCAGAGCATTCCCCGCCTCAGGCTGCGCAGATTGCAAAATTCTTACTCGTAGCAATAGTCGATTGATAGGTAAAGCACCCTCACAAGCGAAGAAATCACAAGTTTGTTGAGGCGGCAGCAAACTCAGCAAAGCACATACTGCCTTCTGGATGTTCCGTTCTTTCTCCGGGAAGGACGGCCAGTTCTCGTCATCCTCTTCAACAGCTAAACACTGTGGATAACTCAATTCATAATAACCGAGAAGTCTTTTTAGGCGGTCTTCGGACAGATTCTTTGACAGTTTAGATATAAGATCAACAGTCTCATTACGAAAAGCAACATCACTGTTCTTATCCGTCAACTCATTCATCTTGAGAAAATCAATGGCGACTTGCCTGGAAATATTATTCCCAATTCCAGCTTGGAAATACGAGGGAAAGGACTTTGACACTGATATCCGTCTCGTCTCTGGATCACGATTCGAATCAATGGATGAATTACCATACTGAGCAGCATCGATAGCCGGGAATAAAACTTCCAACATACCCATACGACGGTCACATTCCTCAGGTGAAGGCTTTGTTCCTCGAATTGAGACCTCGGATAATGCTTCAGTAATATGCTCTAGCTTGTTTTCTAAATCCTGCCTTTTCTTTGAGGAATTGTCAAGCAATTCACCCCTATGCCAATAAATCCATTCATAGAACCGCTGATCGAATAATTCGATGCATACGATACATAGCAACTCAGCCAAATTAACTTCGTTGTAAAGCAATCCAGTGAGTTCTCTGAACGCATTGACTATGCGGTTCACATCGCGCAATGTATGAATGAAAGGCTTTACACAAACTTCGAGTTGACCCCCCTGTAGAAAATAATTATCTTGCTGAGAAACTGTTCCGAACTCACTGCTTCCCGATATAGCGTTTACCTGATCCAGCAAGTCCTTCCACAACAATTCCTCCGGAATTTCCGGAAGACGTACCGGAACTTGCACAATCTTCTCAAGATACTGCTGTCCTCTTCCAGCTTGAGAAACACGATTTAATGCGTTCCCAACAATCTCTCGATCAAAGACCGGCACATACACTACTCTTGGCAAATCGCCAACAGACTTTAGACACTTGAACAATGCGGCAATATCACAATCATCCAGACGATCAATCTCATCAATAAATACTACGATTGCATCGCCCTCTGGCAATAATCGTAACTGACGAATTAGTTCTTCTCTCGCTTGACGTAATGGCTTAGTTGCATTATCAACTGGCTTGATGGCATCAGAAACCCATTTCAACGATTGGGATATGGCCTTCAAAATACCCGTACGATCAACATTCGCAGCAATTTCCACGGCTTTTGCTGCACCGCTAATCTGCTCAGCTCTCTTTCGCTTATCTGCTTTTTCTTCAGCGGCCCAACCGCCACTCTGCTCGTCTATCGCGTCTCGAATTGCCGAAAACAGCAGAGATACCACATCACTTGCATCCGAGAACATCCAAGGATCAAATTCAACTGTAATAAGGCTAGAGTAGGCCGACGTCGATTTACTTTCTCTAAGAATCCGAGCAGAGCCAGCCCATTCCTCTGTCAACATCTCACTAAGCATGTTCTTGGCAGATGTCTTGCCACTTCCCCAAGGACCTTCCAAGCTAACAACCAAGCCCTCAGTATCAGACACCGACTGTCTAATAAGACGTGCGATGCCGCGAAGAAAATCTACACGCCCAAAACGATCTAGATCAGCAATAGGCTTATTATCAGCCCTGAGTTTGCTCAGTGGCGCATCACTTGAGAAACCATTTGTCATACTCATCATCCCATTACCTTGTCGTGTTTGGTGCCGACGATGTATTCGAGGTCGGGGAAATCCTTGGAGAGCTCTGCGAAGTGAATCTTGGCGCAGTCGATCTTGGATTGTTCCTCGGGACGGGTGTTGGCCTGCCCCTTGGAACCTCCCTTGGTTTCCTCGACAAAGTAGACCGTTTGCTTACCTTCTACGGTACGCACATAGGCCCAATCTGGATTGTAGGAACCGAACGGCGTATCCACGATGAAGGAATCCGGCAGCTTGGTGCAGAACGGCACGTCGTCGTCACGGTCAAGCTGCTGCGCAAAGGGACGCTCGATGGTCGTGGAATCGTAGACGACATGATCGTACAGCCACTTTTCCAAGTGCGACGGCACGAAGGCGTTCTGCCCGAGATAACCCTTCATATGCTCCGGAGACAGCACATTGATCCCGTACCATTTGTCCTCGGGCAGCTTGGAATACGTGATGCCCTTCGGGATCACCATTCGCTTGGCCTTGTCAATGGCAGCAGCCACCTGCGTGATGAACGTCACCGGATTGATGGCGAATTCATCCAATCGTCCGCAGCCTTCGAGGATACGCTTCAGCGTCTTCCGTGTCAGGCCGACGACATCCTGTAGCTCAGCGATGGGATCGGGCAGGTCGTAGGCCAAATGCTCGCTGGTCGCAATCAGCGAAGAATGCTCGTCGCCGACACTGACACCTGCATCATCAATGTCCAGATCGCTACGATAGCTGCGGATCTGCAGTGGCTCGATCTTCTCCATCTGCTGAATCTTGGCAATGGATTCCGCGATCAAAGCGTCCGTGTCCACATGCAGCTCGAACTTGGTGCGAGGCCTGATCCGTCTCCATAGCTCAAGGAATGCCGCGTTCTCTTCGGCTGCATCCCGCACATGCACCTCAACCTCTTCGGCTTTGTTCCTGACCGGCAGTTTCTCGGCCTTGTGCGCGATGACCTGCTCGATCTGCCCACGCATCGGCTCGAATTCCTCGGGCAACGCCAGCGAATGGGACTCGATCTGACTCTTGAGCTCTTGTTGGATGGCGCCCTTCTCATCGATGAGTCTCTTATCAGCCAGCACTTCGTAGAGCGTACGCGAATTGTCGAAGCCGAACAGTTTCTCGCTCTGCTCACCATCCACGACAAGGCGCAGGTTGGTGAACGATTCGGGCGTGAGCACGCCGAATTTGAAGCCTTCCTTTTCGAACTCGTTTTGCAGGCCGTCGGCGAATTCCTTGTAGGATTCGTTGGCGATCACCGTCAGTGTGTTCGCTTCGGGATCGAAGCAGCGCTTGCCGCTCTGATCCACGCACAGGCGCAGGCCGCGGCCGATCTTCTGCCGCTTGGTCATGGTGTCCTTGGTCTCCACCAGTGTGCAGATCTGGAACACATTCGGGTTGTCCCAGCCTTCCTTCAACGCGGAATGGCTGAAGATGAATGCGTAGTTCTTCTCAGGGTCCTTGCCATCGGGGAAGGAAATCAACGTCTCTTTCTTCCGCATGATGAGCTGGAAGGTATCAGTGTCCGCCGCCGTTCCACCATTGGTGTCTTTGAACCGCCGTTTCTTGTCTTCGGAGAAATACGCGGTTCGCACTTCCTGCGGATCGTCGATCAATTTGACGCCGGCCTTCTCATACCGACGCCGCCACTTGGCGCTTGATGTCAAATCGCGGTATTCCTCGTCGAACATACGGGCGTATTCGCCGTCCGCCACACCGCCGTCATCCAGGTACTCGCGGTATTTGCCCACCTTGTCAATGAAGAACAATGACAGTACCTTCACGTCGCGAGGCCACATCTCCAGCTGCCGTTCCAGATGGTTTTCGATGGTGCGGCGAATCTGGGCGCGTTTGATCAGTGTCTGGTCGACATCACCCTCGACCTCGCCAAGTTCCAGATAGGTGCCGTTCTGGAATTCAATGGATTCCTGCCCCTCGGCGGTGTCGATGTTGCTGACGATCCATCCGGCCTCATAATCAGTGTTCTCGCCACTACGCTCGTAGAGGTTGGAACCGACTTTGACGGTGACAGCCTTGCGCTTCTGACTGCCATCCTTTTGCCGGACATCGATGGTGAGTTTGGCCTTGTATGGATCGGTCTCCACTTTGTCGAGCCGTACATACGAGCCATTGAGATTGGCCTGCGCCAGCACCGAGTCCACGCAGATGCCTTTGACCAGATGCTCTTGGAACGCATCGACTGGGGTGAGCCGGTAGATCATGTTGTATTTGTCTTTATGCGTGGCGGAATAGCGCAGCACGAACAGAGGGTTGAGACTGCGAATCGCCTTCTTGGCCTTGGCGGTGTTGTCCACGCTCTGCGGTTCGTCGATGATGACGATGGGATTGCATTCCGCGACCATTTCCTGCGGGGAACGACCTCCTGCCAGGTTCTCGCTTTTGCGATGGAACAGGTTGGATTTGTCCTCTTCGCCGGATTGGTCGAAGGCTTTGTTGAATGCACCGATGTTGATGATCATCACCTGGATCGACGAGCTCATGGCAAAGTTGCCGACGTTGCCCATGTCCTTCGAGTCATAGACGAAGTAGTCCAGCGGCACGCCGTCATATAGGGTGCCGAAGTGCTCCTTCATGGTTTCGAAGGATTTGCGCACGCCTTCGCGGATGGCGACGGATGGCACCACGATGATGAATTTGGTCAGGCCATAACGCTTGTTGAGTTCGTAGATGCTGCGGATATACACATAGGTCTTGCCGGTTCCCGTCTCCATTTCGATGGTGAAGTCACGCAGATGTCCATCGGTCAGTGCCTCGGTTTTGGGCAGGCAGTTACGCTCTTGGACCTCGTGAAGCGAATTGACCAGCTGACGCTCGGAGACACGGAGGGTATTGGCGAAGCCGATTTTGATATTGTCTTCGCCAACGCCCAGCTCCTCCAACCATTGTTCGGAAGCGCCGAGCGTGAAACGGCCCGTTCGGAACTGTTGGTCCTTGAACAAATCGACAGTCGCATTGATTGCGGCGATCTGATGCGGCTGTTCACTGGAGTATTGGAATTTCAAGCCTTCGTTGGACTCCGTCATATCACACCGTCCGCAGTTCGATTTCGTCGCCGTCGGCCATGGCACGGCCGAAGATGGATTCGGCGTTGAGCTTGAGATTGTCGTCAAGTATCTCGTCCAGCATGAGCACGCGACGCGGACGCTCCTGCAACGCGGCGATCTTCTCCAACACCGGCACGGTCAATCCATCGTTCAGGCAGCAGATCAGCTCACCCTTGGCCACGGACACACAGTGGTAGCCGTCGATCTCCATGTCCTCGATGGGCAGGGACAGATCCAGTCCCCAACGCAACATCGCCTCGAAGAGAATGTCTTCCTTGGAACGCCCATCCTTGGTGATGCGATCCAGCAATGCCACAGCGCCGCCTGATTGCGGACGCTCAAAGTTCGAGGTATCCAACGATAGCACACGAAAGCCAAGGTCAGGCATGTGCTTGGTATCTCCATCCAACGCCGGTTGGCTCTGGGCCTTGTCAACAGATTCACGGACAACGGCCCCCGCACGTCGAATGCGTTCCTCGCCCAAATCACAAAGATTGCCGTATTCGCCGGAAACGAGTTCCGGAAGCTGCACCAGAATATACCGGCGATGACCGCCATCCTCGGCGTTGGCCTGCATCAGCGCGTCAGCGGTGGTGGCGGAGCCGCTGAAGAAGTCCATGACCAAGTCGTCTGGGTTCGTGGCGATGTCGATGATGCGGCGAAGCAGCCTAGTTGGCTTGGGGGTATCGAACGGCGCGTTGCCGTCGAACAGCTTCTTGACTTCCTTCTTCGCCTCATCGGTGTGGCCGCATTCCGCATGAGGCCAGAAGTTTGTGGGCAAACGACCACCGACACTGTCAAGATAGGTCTTACGCGCTATTCCGCCCAACCCATTCTTCGTGAAATAGAATCGCGGCCACTGTCCTCGTTCAAGCACCGTTTGCGCCTGTGCCTTCGATTCCTCAAACGGCCGGGCAAGGACTATAGCCTTGACTCCAGAACGCACATCCGAAGCTGAGATGCCGCAGACCTCGGCACGTTTAGCATCGTCATGCAGATCTTCCAGCGTATACTCGCACCATCCGTTCATATACTCGAGCATCTGGTCCTGTCCAAAAGTCCAGCACCGGCCAATAGCCGGATAAAGGAACTCACCCGTGAACGGATGCTGAATGGCGTAGACCATGCCCTGATGCGTGGCAGCTCCGGGAGCAAACGGATTGTCGCTTCTCCAGGACTGCGCATCATTGTCTGGATTCTTGTATTTGGCATCCATTTCAGCGGTTCGAGCGAGTTTGTTTGGATTCCAACCGGGCATCTTGCTCCACACCAACAAATGTTCGACCTCGGAGGGTATCCCCTGAGCATCGTTTCTCGGCGCGTACGTGCGCTGCCACGAGATGTCCGCCACAAAACATTGCTCACCGAATAGTTCCTCGCCGATCTTACGCAGCGTGTGCAGCTCGTGATCGTCGATGCTGACGAAGATGACGCCATCATCGTGCAACAATTCGCGTGCCAGCCGCAGTCGCGGATATATCATCGAACACCAGTTGGAGTGATAGCGTCCGTCGGTTTCGGGGTTGGCCTGGCTTTCAGTCTGCGTCTGTTCCTTGTAGTTCTGGATGGAATCGCCGAAGCTGTCCTTGTACACGAAGTCCCCACCCGTGTTGTACGGAGGATCAATGTAGATGAGCTTGACCTTGCCGTGGTAGGAACGCTGGAGGAGCTTCAGCACCTCAAGGTTGTCGCCTTCGATGTAGAGGTTTTTGGTGGTGTCCCAATTGACGCTTTTCTCCCGCTGCGGGCGCAGTGTCGCCGTGGAGGGAGTCTGGGAGAGACGGATGGCATCACGCTTGCCCGGCCAAGTGAAGGCATAGCGTTCAGGCATGTCATTGATTTCGCCGCCTAGAATCTCTTTGAGTTTATCGAAATCGATGTGACCATCGCCTTCGGTGCAGATCTCGGGGAATAGCTGGCAGAGTTTGTCGATGTTCTCCTGCGTAACATCCGGGGAAGCGGTGGGCAATGGTTGCGGCGTCGTTGCTTCAGTCATGGCATAGCTCCTTGATGTGGTCCACGATGGACTGTGCTTCTTTTGTTTTACCTGATTCCAATACGCGAAGGTCGGCGGACTCGCCCAGTGTCGTGTCCTTGTCCTTGCGCTGTGCGCGCAATCGTCGAATCTCTCCGTCCAGTTGCTTGAGCTTGCGCAAGTTGCCGCGCACCTCATCCCGATGCATGAGATCGATTCGCGGCATGAATCCGAGACGCTGATACACCTTGCTGAAGGCAATCACATCCAGCATGCCACGGGTATAATCCAGCAAATCATTCTGCGGCAAACGGTCAAAGGCAAACACAGGCCAGAATCGTGTCGTGTCTGCGCTCACAGGCTCCAATACTGCGGTCGATTCCACGTCCTCGACAACCGTCGCACTTGCTTCCGCCATGCTTTTGCGTTTCAGAGCGACCGACACCATTCGCCCTCCAAAAGAATCAGCGAGTCTCATCAGCAGCACCGTTGGATTAGGAAATGCCCGGTGCAGGATCAACGCCAACTCGGTCGCACCGTTCCAGGTTTCCAACAGACAATCGAGATACACGACCGCACGAATGTCGAACATGTCATCGACATGCGGCAGTATGCCGGCACTGCTTTTGCTCACGGTGGCGTAGAAGGACAGCTCTTTGAGGTCACGCAGCTGCTGCTGTTCATGCTTGCTTAAGCCGGCACGTTCGACCAGCACCGTCTTGTGGATGCGTTTGCCTCCGACAAGAGCTTCCTGCGGCAAGCCAAGGTATCTATTCCACTCCACGGCCATCGCTTACCTCATGACCACGAACGAGATCAACGAATAGTCATCGAATCCCAGGTTAGCTGCCGAACCACCAGGCTCTCCCAAATCGAACAATGAATCGATAACCGTTTTCTCCTCGACGCCGGAAATGCGACGCACGGCGGACTCGAGCAACCGGGTGTACGTGCTCATGTCCTGCCCATCGTCGGTTTCCCTGTTGAACTTGTCGCACAGTTCCTGTGAATACTCGCCCTTACCTGCACACACGCCACGCATGATGTCCAGCGCCGCCTTGGGATGGGTGTGGACGGTCGCCACCTGACCGTCGATATTCACCGCCACCAAGCAATACGGGAACGTGGGGTTGGAGCTCCTGGAACCCTTGGACTCATCGTTCTGCTTGAGACAGAAGACCACGCCAGGCTTGATATCATCCTCCAGATTCGTGGGAATATTCACGACCGCATGGAGCCCCAGTGGTGACTCTTCCAACTTCCCCGGGTGAGCATCCATATACCGCTTGAGCTCCACGCGGAAATCGTCAAGCGCGAAGTCGGTAATGGAGATGTTGCCGGAGATATCCTCCAGATCCAACACCTGGTGCTGCAATTGCTGAAGCTGCTGCTTGCGATACAGCAGATCGTTCATCTCATCGTTGCGTTTGCCCTCCAACACGTTTTCGTCGCCAGTGGCGGAGGCATCGAGCAGCACCATGCGCCCCTTGACCCGGCCTTCGAGTTGGATGTATTCGTCCAAGTCCATGTCCGGCCAGAAGTCGACCAACTGTATGCACTTGTTCTTGGAACCAAGTCGGTCCACACGGCCGAAGCGCTGGATGATACGCACCGGATTCCAATGGATGTCGTAGTTAATCAGACAATCGCAATCCTGGAGGTTCTGACCTTCGGAGATGCAGTCCGTGGCGAAGATGATGTCGATCTCGCCTTCGGCTCGTTTGTCGGCACTCAGTTCCTTGGAGATCGGTGAAAAATGGTCGAGCACGTTCTCGAAGGTGGTGTGGGTGAGCTTGAGTGTGGACCTGGTTCCGCTGGCACCCGTCACCAAGGCGCAGTCGATGCCATAATCGTTTTTCAGCCCTTGTGCCAGAGTGTCGTACAGGTATTGGGCCGTATCGGCAAAGGCGCTGAAGATCAAGACCTTACGGTTGCCGGTGTTATACGGCGTCTTCTCGATTTTGCCCTGAATGAAGTCGCTCAGATCGATAAGCTTCTGATCGCGGTCGGGAGTGATGGCCCTGGCATAGCCGAGCAGCCGCTCAAGCAGATCGATGTCGCCCTGCAATTCCTCCCGGACCTTGATGGCGTCCACATCGCGCAAATCGATCCGCACCTTGCCTGCGGCCATGAATTCGTCGGCATCATCCTCCTCGTCGAAGGAGTCGATCAGTGTTTGGTCATCGAACATGGACAAGCCAGACGAGCCGATCTTGCACAGTTGCCCTTGAAGCGTGCGTGCGCCCTGCAGAATATGTTCCAGCGACAGACGGAAGCTGGCTATGCTGCTTTCCAGTCGTTTAAGCAGGTTCACCCGCATCAATCCGGCGATGGCACGGGTGCGGTCTCGCTGGGATTGGAAGTTCTTGCCCCATGAGTCACCGTACTGTTCGACGTATTTGGCCTGTTTGTCGGCCCGCACATAGGACAGCAGCTGGTATTGCGGGAAACGCAATGCCGCGATCAAATCGTTGAGATCGGCGATGGGAGGAAGTTCGTTCTTCGCATCGATCCGAGAATGCTTGGAAATGGGCTGCAACCGTTCGGGGAACCGATTGCCGCCATCGGCGTTGTAATACTTGGCGATGTGCTTGCGCCCACGCGCGATGGTGAAGATGTCCAGCAATTTGAAATAGTCGCCATTGAGCGTATCCACGAAGGACTGCGTCGTGCGCCGCTCTTCCGGAAGTTTGCTCCATTCCTTGAAACGCTGCTGCGCGGTTTTCGTCACCATGTTGATGCTGGGGATGCCGTCGGTTTCGGCCAGATAGGCGTCATCGTCCTCGGTGATGATATCCAGCTGATTGCGCAGGTCAAGCAGTCGGTTGTTCACCGGCGTGGCCGACAGCATGAGCACCTTGGTGCGCACTCCTTTGCGTACGATGTCGTTGAGCAGACGTTCATACCGCGATTCGGTTGTCGTGTCGGTAGGACGGTTCCGGAAGTTATGCGATTCGTCGATGACCACCAGATCGTAGTTCGACCAATTCAACGTTTCGAGGTTGATGTCGCCGCTTTTGCCGCTGCGACGCGACAAGTCGGTGTGGTTAAGCACGTCGTAGTTGAACCGATCCTCGGCCAGGATGTTGCGGGTGTCATTGGACTTGTACTTCGTCCAGTTCTCACGTAGACGCTTCGGGGCCAGCACCAGCACACGGTCATTGCGCAGCTCGTAATATTTGATGATGGCAAGCGCTTCGAAGGTCTTGCCCAGGCCCACGCTGTCGGCGATGATGCAACCCTTGTATTTCTCCAGCTTGCGGATGGCTCCCACCACACCGTCCTTCTGGAAGTCGTAGAGACGGTTCCACACCACGGTGTCCTCGAAATTGAGCCCCGGCTTGATAGGATCGTCATTCTCGTCATCGATGAAGTCACGGAAGATATGGTAGAGCGTCAGGAAGTAGACGAATTCGGGAGCGTTCTCCTTGTACAGTGTCTCGATCTGCTTGACGACTTGATCGGTCACATCCTCCAACAGGCTTTGATTGTCCCACAGATTATTGAACAGTTGCAATTGCGCTTGGGACTCAGCCGTGGTCTCATAGTGGGTGATTGAGGAAATGACCCCGGGCTTGCGTTCATAGCCCAGGCCTTCGAGGGTGAACGGCGCATTGAAACTGGAAAATGCCTGATTTCGGCCGCCAGGATTCTCCACGCAATACACCGAGCCGGTCTGTAACTGCTGCGAGCGCCTCACCGACTTGAACTGCGCATGCCATTGCAACCACTGGGCACACTCATGTGCCAAGGCACGCTGACTCATGTTGTTGCGCAGCGTCAACTCCAGGTCGACACCGCCCACACCCTGCTCACGCGCCCTGCGTGACAGCACGAACTCCTTGGGCTCCTTCGCATCGGCCATGTGCTTGACAAAGGTCGGCTCGTTGAAGATGAACCGCAGACCTTCAACCTCTTGCAGTTCCTCACGCATCTGGCCATACGCGAAGATGGTGAAGTACGAGGCAATGATTGACAGTTCGGCACGGGGATCAACCGCCTCTTTCAAAGCCTCCCCCAGCCTCAAAGGACCCACATTGTCAAGCAAACGCATGATGTTTATTCTAACGTCTTTCAAAACTTTTCTATGAGTCCAAATACTAGCCGTTGTAAAATAGCTGGCAAAGAATCAAGGAGTCACGATGCCATATCCAACCAACATGGTCACTGCACTGACCGGCGTGTCTCCTCATCAGCTTCGTCGTCTACGGCAAAAGGGCGTTATTCATCCGCAAAAAGATCCTAACGATGGCAGCGCATTCCTGTATTCGTTTGAGGATATCCTTACCCTTCGCATTTTCGCTAAATTAAGGCCATATGTCTCTGCACAAAAAATAGACAAAGCTTTTCAGGAATTTCAACGTCTTGTGAGCACAGAGCAAGGCGACAAGCTTTCCGCACATCGCTTCGGCACTGATGGCTCCACCATCATGGTCGACGACGAGAACAGCGCCTTGGATCTTGTCCGACAGCCTGGCCAGGGCACGGTGTTCACTTTCGACCAAATGATCGACGATTTCGACAACTGGCGTGGAGAAAGAGTCCCCAATCTTGAACACCCTAGAAAGAATCTGTCTATTGAAAAGGACTGCCTAGGTGAACTGCGCCCCGTTTGTTGGACGTTGTTTATTAGGATACGGGGGTCGGGCTGCGAGGGACATGTTCCGGTATTCCTCCGGGGTGTGTCCCTCGAGTCGTATCTGGCGTCGTTTGGTGTTCCAGTGGACGATGTACGCGTCCAGCTCGGTCTTGAACCGCTCG